>JAIQFJ010000254.1 GCA_020073325.1 Terriglobia bacterium
ATAGCGAAACGAAGGAAGTCTTCGGCGGCTACTACCTGATTGAAGCCGCCGATTACGACGAAGCCGTGCAGCGCGCGCTCACACATCCGCATCTGGAATACGGCGGGACGGTCGAAGTCCGCAAGCTGTTCGAGATGTGAGCACCGAACTGGTCGAGCATCTGTTTCGTCATCAGGCGGGCCGGATGGTTTCCCATTTTGCCCGCCTGCTGGGTCCCGCGCATCTCGACCTGGCCGAGGACGCCGTCCAGGAAGCCATGCTTCGCGCGCTCGAAACGTGGCCGCAGAACGGCGTTCCCGACAACGGCCCCGCCTGGCTCTTTCGCGTCGCGCACAATGTTGCGATCGACGCCACGCGCCGCTCCAAAGCGCTGGGCGACAAGAGCGCCGCCATCGTCGCCGAACTGACTCGCTCCGCCGCCGCCGCGCCCGGCGATCCCGACCTCGAAGAGCAGCTTCGCGACGACGAGCTGCGCATGATTTTTCTGTGCTGCCATCCGGCGCTCTCGCGCGATTCGAGTGTCGCCCTGGGCCTGAAAACCGTCGGCGGCTTCAGCGTTCGCGAAATCGCCCGCGCGTTTCTCGCCGACGAAACCGCTGTCGCCCAGCGGCTGGTTCGCGCCAAACGCCAGCTTCGCGACGCGAATCTCTCGCTCGAAATGCCCCACGGCGACGAGCTTCGCGCGCGCCTCGCCTCCGTGCTCGACGTGCTGTATTTCATGTTCAACGAAGGCTACGCAGCGTGCGAAGGCGAGGACCTGATCCGCCAGGACCTGTGCGTCGAAGCGCTGCGCCTCACGCGATTCGTCGCGAGGTCGTCCATCGCCACGCCCCGCGTCCATGCGCTCGCCGCGCTCATGGCGTTCCAGGCCGCGCGCCTTCCCGCGCGTGTCGATTCGGCCGGCGACCTCATCCTGCTCGAAGACCAGGACCGCGCGCGCTGGGATCCGAACCTCATCGCGCTCGGTTTTCACCACTTCGATCAATGCATGTCGGGCGACGAAATTTCGGAATATCACGCCCAGGCCGCCATCGCCGCCACGCACACGCGAGCCCAAAGCGCCGATGAAATCGATTGGCCCCTGATCCTGCAACTCTACGACCAGCTCCTGGCGATCGAGCCATCGCCCGTCGTCGCATTGAATCGAGCCGTCGCTCTGGCAAAAGTCCGCGGACCCGCCGGGGCCTTGAAGATTGTCGACGAATTGTCGGACGATCCCAAGCTGATCGACTATCATCTGCTGCTCGCCGTCAGGGCGCATCTGCTAGCTGATCTGGGCCGTCGCGAAGAAGCCGCCCTGTGCTATCGCGCCGCGATCCAGCGCCCGTGCTCGATCCCGGAGCGCCGCTTCCTCGAACGCAAACTCGCCGCTCTGGAAGGTCACCATTAAATATCCGCCCTCCAGCCGCTTCGCCGCGATCCTCCAGCGCGCAAGCCACCGCGACAGAAAGCCCCGCCAGTAAGAGTCTGTGTGAAAACTGAACGTTCGCCGCTCATTTTCACACAGACTCGTCATGGCGGGGGTCGCGACGAACTCGCGACATCACGAAGCGAAACTCAACCAACCGGGCGTCCTGCGACTGCGTGATAAACTCGCGACGTGGATCTCAATCTGACTTCCCAGGAACTCCAGTTCCGCGACGAAGTTCGCGCCTGGTTTTCCGCCAACGTCCCCAAGGACTGGGTCAAGCGCCGCAACGCCGAAGAATCGATGCAAGCCCGCTTCGATTACCTCCGCCAATGGCAGCGCACCATGTTCGACGCCGGATGGGCCGGCGTTTCCTGGCCCAAACAATACGGCGGACGCGGCGCGACCCTCATGGAGCAAGTGATCTTCATCGAAGAAATGGCTCGCGCTGAAGCCCCGCCGATGGCCAACGTCCTCGGCCTTGGCCTCATCGGGCCCACCATCATCGCCTACGGCAACGACGCGCAAAAGACGCGCTTCCTCCAGAAAATCCTCAGCGCCGAAGAAATCTGGTGCCAGGGATTTTCCGAGCCCAACGCCGGCAGCGACCTGGCCGCCGCCTCCACCGAAGCCAAGCGCGACGGCGACCACTTCATCATCAACGGCCACAAATGCTGGAACAGCTACGCCTGGGCCGCCGACTGGTGCGAACTCGTCGTCCGCACCGATCCGGATCAGCACAAAGGCCTGACGGTCCTCCTGGTCGGCATGAAAGCGCCCGGTGTCGAAGTGCGCGGCCTGAAACAAATGAGCGGCGAAAGCGAGTTCTGCGAAATTTTCTTCCGCGACGTCCGCGTCCCCGCCGAAAACGTGGTCGGCAAAGTCAACGACGGCTGGCGCGTCGCCATGGGCACGCTGATGCACGAGCGCGGCACGTTCGGCGCCGCGCTGCAGGTGAACTATCGCCGCAACTTCAACCGGCTGGTCGAAATCGCGCGCGAACGCAAGCTCACCGGCGATCCGCTGGTCCGCCAGAAACTCGCGCAGATGTACGCCGAAATCGAAGTGATGCGCTGCAATCAGATGCGCGCGTTTTCCCGAATCAATGAAACCGGCGTCCCCGGCCCCGAGGGCTCGATTCAAAAAATCTTCTGGAGCGAACTGAACCAGCGCTTCCAGCAAATCGCCATGGAAGTGCTCGGCCCCTACGCCCAGCTCGCGCACGGATCCGCCGACGCCTTCGACCAAGGCCAATGGGCCTACAACTACCTTCGCGCCCGCGGCAACACGATCGAAGCCGGCACCTCCGAAATCCAGCGCAACATCATCGGCCACTTCGTGCTCGGGCTGCCCAAGAGCTACTGACAGGAAACGAAAATGCAATTTGGATTGAACGAATCGCAGAAGATTCTCCAGAGCAATGCGCGAAAATTTTTCGCCGCCGAATGCTCCCCCGCCGACGTGCGCCGCATCATGGAGACCGGCACCGCCCACGATGAAAAACTCTGGTCGCACATGGCCGAACAGGGTTTTCTGGGCGTGCTGATCCCCGAAGACGCCGGCGGCATGGGGCTCGGCATGGTGGAACTCGCCGCGCTCGCCGAAGAGATGGGCCGCGCGCTCGTCCCCGGCGCGTTTATCTCGAATCTCCTCGCCGCTTCCGCCATCCACGCCGCGGGATCGACCAGGCACCTCGCCGGGATCGCCTCCGGCAAAATCAAAGCGACCCTTGCCTTGCTCGAATCCTCGGCGAAATGGAATCCCGAAGCGGTCGCGATGCCCGCCGTCACGGGCGAAAAGATGTTCGTCCCCGACGCCGCCATTGCCGACGTCATCATCGTTGCCGCCCGCGACAACGGCGAACTCGCGCTCTACGCCGTCGATGGAAAATCCGCCGCGAAAACCGCCATGCCCTCGGTCGATCTGACGCGCCGCATTTATAAAGTCGCCTTCAGCGGCGGCGGCGAACTGCTCGCCCGCGGCGACGCTGCGCACAAAGCCCTGAACCACGCACTCGATGTCGCGACCGTCGCCCTCTGCGCTGAAATGACCGGCGGTATGCAGCGGACCATGGAGATCGCCGTCGAGTACGCGAAAACCCGCAAGCAGTTCGGCAAGCCGATCGGCCAGTATCAGGCCGTCCAGCATCAGTGTGCCGACATGTTCCTGTGGACCGAAAGCTCGCGCTCGGCCGCCTATTACGCCGCCTATGCCCTCGACAGCGCGATCCCCGACGCCCGCGCCGCCGTCAGCGTCGCCAAAGTTTACGCCAGCGACGCGTGCCGCGAAACCGGCAATCGCGGCGTCCAGGTGCAGGGCGGCATGGGCTTCACCTGGGAAAACGATACGCATCTCTATTACCGCCGGGCGAAGTCCAGCGAAATCGCGTTCGGCGACGCCACCTATCACCGCGAACGCATCGCCCAACTCGTCATCGATCAGGCCCGCTCTGCCGCCGTATAACCCCGTGCCCGTTCGCAACCCAGTCATGCTCCAGAACTGGGAGTGGCTGACCTTCCTGCACTGGAAGTACGACCCCGCCGCGATCCAGGGCATGCTCCCGCCCGGGCTCACCGTCGACACCTTCGACGGCTCCGCCTGGATCGGCCTGGTGCCGTTCGTCATCACCGAACTGCGCGTCCCGAAAACGCCGTGCATCCCGTGGCTTTCGAAATTCGCCGAGACCAACGTCCGCACCTACGTCCGCGGCCCCGATGGCGAGCCCGGCGTCTGGTTTTTCACTCTCGAAGCCGCGCGCCTTCCCGCCGTCAGCGCCGCCCGAGCCTCCTTCGGACTCCCCTATCACTGGGCTCGCATGCGCGTCAAACCCGGCGTGACGCGGGTCATCTACAGCAGCCGACGCTATTTCTCCGCGACGCATTGCAATCTTCGAGTCTCGATTGGCGATCCGATCCCCACCGGCGATCTCGCTCAATTCTTCACCGCCCGCTTCCGCCTCTACGCCCAGCGCTTCAATCGCCTGGTTTTCGCCGACATCGAACACGAGCCCTGGCCGCTGCAAACGGCACAAATCGCGGATCTCGATGAAAACCTTCTCGCCGCCTGCGGGCTCAGAGTGGAAGGCGCCCCGCTCGCGCACTACGCGCGCATCGTCCACACGCGCGTAGGCCGTCCGGCTCTCGCGCGATAATAAAAAATTCATGTCTGAGGCGCCCTCGACGCCGCTGATGCGGCAATATCACGGCATCAAACAGCAGTTCCCCAACGCGCTGCTGCTGTTCCGCCTCGGCGATTTTTACGAACTCTTTTTCGACGACGCGAAGATCGCCGCGCGCGAACTCGAAATCACCTTAACGGCGAGGAATAAGGAAAAAGGCACGCCCATCCCGATGTGCGGCGTCCCCTATCATGCGTCCGAAAACTACATCGCCCGCCTGATCCAGAAAGGCTACCGCGTCGCCATCTGCGACCAGACCGAGGATCCCAAGCTCGCCAAAAAACTGGTCAAGCGCGAAGTGACGCGCGTCGTCACGCCCGGCACCGCCATGAACGTGCGCTCGCACGAAAACAATTTTCTGGCCGCCGTCTTCGCCGATCACGACCGCGCCGGCATCGCCCACGTCGACGTTTCGACCGGCGAATTTCACGCCACCGAAGTCGACCTCGCCGAACTCGGTCCCGGCCTGGAAGCGCTCGGCCCGCGCGAAGCGCTCATCCCGACGGGCGCCGCGGTCCAAGCCCCGTGCTTGCGCACCGACGTCGAGCCCTGGGTCTTCGGCGCCGACTACGCCGCGCGATCGCTCTGCGATCATTTCCATCTTCTTTCCCTCGACGGCTGCGGCCTCGAAAATCGCCCGCTGGCCACCGGAGCCGCCGCCGCGATTCTTCATTACCTGCGCGAAACCCAGCGCACCGCGCTCGATCATCTCGAACGTCCCGCGTTCTACAACCGCTCCGACTCCCTGGTCCTCGACGCCACCACCATTCGCAACCTGGAATTAGTCGAGCCGCTCTTCGCCGGCGAGTCGAAAGAATCGACGCTGCTCCACGTGCTCGACCGCACCCGCACCGGCATGGGCGGACGCCTTCTCCGCCGCCGCCTGCTCGCCCCTTCCATCGACACCGCTGAAATCGAGTCGCGCCTCGACGCAGTCGAAGATCTGCGCTGCAACCTGATGTTCCGCGCCGCGCTCGCCAAAAGCCTCGAATCGATCCTCGACCTGGAGCGCCTTCTCGCGAAAGTTTCTCTCTCAAGCGCCGGCCCCCGCGACGTCGCCGCGCTCGCCAAATCGCTCGCTGTCATCCCCAGCCTCAAAAGGATCATCACCTCAACCCTCCCAACCTCCACCATCGCCAACAGCGAGCCGCGGCCAGAGGGAGCGGTTCAACCGCCCGCCCCGCCACAACCCCCTCCCCCTTCCACCACAGCGGACGCCAGCCGCGGGCGCCAGCCCGGGGCTCACACCCGCCTCCTCGACCTCCACCACCGTCTCGACGAAATCCCCGAAGTGCGCGACCAGATCCTCGCGGCATTAGCCGACGAACTCCCCGTCAATCTCGCCGACGGCGGCACAATTCGCGACGGCTTCAACGCAGCCCTCGACGAACTGCGCGACATCAGCCGCAACAGCCGCACCTACATCGCGCAAATCGAACAGCGTGAGCGCACCCGCACCGGCATCGGATCTCTCAAGGTCCGCTTCAATAACGTCTTCGGCTTCTACATCGAGATTTCGAAGGCGAACCTGCAACTCGCCCCGCCCGATTACGAGCGCAAACAGACCCTGGTCAACGCCGAGCGCTTCACCACTCCCGAACTCAAGGAACTCGAAGGCAAAATCCTCGAGGCCGAAGAAAAGATGCTCGCCATCGAGCGCGAGATTTTCGAACAGCTCCGCGCCCTTGCCTCCTCCCACGCCGCGCGCATCAAATCGACCGCCGCCGCCGTCGCCGAACTCGATGTCACGGTCGCCCTCGCCGAAGTGGCCGTCGAGAATCGCTATACGCGACCGAAATTTTCCACCGATGGCGAAATGCGCGTCGCCGCGTCACGACACCCGGTGATCGAAAAGCTCGCTGAAAAGGACGCCCAGCGCTTCATCCCCAACGATCTCTACTTCCATCCCGAGACAGAATTCATCGCCGTCATCACCGGCCCCAACATGGGCGGCAAATCGACCTATCTCCGCCAGGCCGCGCTGCTTTCGATCCTCGCCCAAATGGGATCTTTTGTTCCCGCCGATGCGGCACTTGTGCCGATTGTCGATCGGGTATTCACCCGAATCGGCGCTGCGGACAATCTCGCGCGCGGCCGATCCACGTTTATGGTCGAAATGACGGAGACTGCCGTCATCCTGAACACCGCCACGCCGCGCAGCCTGATCGTTCTCGACGAAATCGGCCGCGGTACTTCGACCTACGACGGCTTGGCTCTCGCCTGGGCTGTAGTCGAACACATCCATCGCCACATCCGCGCAAAAACGCTCTTTGCGACGCATTATCACGAGCTCACCGAACTTGCCGATCAGCTCGAAGGCGTCCGCAACCTGCACGTCTCCGTAAAGGAGTCCGGCGACCAGATTTTATTCCTCCGCAAAGTGGAACCCGGCGCCGCCGACCGCAGCTACGGCATCGAGGTCGCACGATTAGCCGCCTTGCCGATCAGCGTTATCGAACGCGCCCGCCAGATCCTGGCACATCACGAAGACTTCGTCCCACGCGAAGCCCCGGTCCAGATCCGCCTCTTCGAGCCGGTGAACCACGAACTCGCCGACCGCATCCGCAATTTAAACGTCGACAACCTGCGCCCGCTCGAAGCGTTGCAACTCCTCTCCGATCTTCAAAAGGAGTTGAAGTGAAGCCGCCGCTCTGGGTCTTGATCGCGCCGGCGCTCTTGCTGGCCCAGACGCCCGACGACCCCGTGCAGCGCATCGGCCCCGGCATCACACCGCCCGGGGTTATTTCCAAAAAAGAGCCAACCTTTTCGCCGCAGGCGCGGGCGAATCATGCTGAGGGTACCGTGGTGGTCGAGATTGTAATCGACGAAAACGGCCGCGCGACAAACATGCGCGTCATCAGCCCTCTCGGCTTCGGGCTGGATGAAGAGGCCGAAAAAGCTGTGTCGAAGTGGCAGTTTCGGCCCGCGATGAAAGACGGCCATCCCGTCAAAGTCTACGCGACCGGCGAGGTCAATTTTCGCTACACCGGTTCTGGCTTCGATGAGAAAGCAGAGCGCAGACGGACGCGCTACAACGAAGCCATCATGACGATCGGGCGCGCTGACGCTGCGACGCCGGCGATCGATTCAGCGCTGAAAACGATACAGAGTCTGGCGAAGGAAACATATCCTCCAGCGATGCATCTGTACGGCGTATGGGAAGCTCGCGGCGAACACGTCCCGCAGAATCCGCCGCACGCCCTCGAATTGTTTCAGGAAGCCGCGGCCAGGAATTATGGACCGGCTCTCTACGAAATCGCTTTGCGCCGCATCCAGGGCCGTGACCTCTCTGCGGATCCCGATCGCGGCCTGGAGGAAATGCGCCAGGGCGCGATGCTCGGCAGCGTGCAGGCGCAGGGCTATCTGGGCGACCGTTATGAAAAGGGGGATGGCGTCGAGCGCGATCTCGATCGCTCGCGCCGTTATTTCCGGCTGTGCGCCGCTCGCGATATCGCCGTATGTCAGTACCGGCTGGGCCGTTCCCTGATCGACGAAGCCGGCCGCAGCGAGCGCGACTACATTCAAGGCGTCGCGTGGCTTCAACTCGCCGAGGCGCACGGCCTGCAGCAGGCCAAAGATGGGGCTGAGAAGGAAATCGCAAAGCTGACGGCTTCCCAAGCGCGCTCCGTAAATTCGATGAGGACGCAACTGGTGCGGAAATAATCATGGAAAACGGTTTCAAATCCGCGTTCATTCGCGTCCATTCGCGGCCATTCCCAATATGCGCGTAGCCGGGATCATGAGCGGCACCTCGCTCGACGGGATCGACGTCGCCATCGTCGACATCTCCCGCAAACACGCCGGAGTGCGCGTCAAGCCCGTCGCCTTCCACACGACGCCATACCCCAAGCTGGTTCGCGAAGCCCTTTTGGCGATCTCCAATTCCATGACCCACACCGCGACCATCGCGCGCCTCAATTTTCTCCTCGGCGAACTCTACGCCGCCGCGATTCGCGACACCTGCCGCCGCTCCCGCGTGCCGCTCGATTCCGTGGTGCTGGCCGGCATGCACGGCCAGACCATTTTCCACGAGGCCGAACCGATCGAGTATCTCGGCCACCGCGTCGCCAGCACTTTTCAGATCGGCGAGGCCGCCATCGTCGCCGAACGCACCGGTCTGTGGACCATCTCCAATTTCCGCGAACGCGACATGGCCGCGGGCGGAAAAGGCGCGCCGCTAGTACCCGCGGTCGATTATCTTCTGTTCCGCCACCGCCGCGTCGGACGCGTCGCGCTCAACATCGGCGGCATCGCGAACATCACCGTGATTCCCGCCGGCGCCGATCGTGAAGAGGTCATCGCCTTCGACATCGGCCCCGGCAATATGATCATCGACGCGCTGGTCTATCACCACACCCACGGCAAACAGACCTTCGATCGCGATGGCCGCGTCGCACGCCACGGCAAGGTGAACCGCCGCCTGCTCGATTCCATGCTGAGCGATCCCTACTTCGCCCTCGATCCGCCCAAGGCCTGCGGACGCGAACAGTTCGGCCGCGAATTCGTCGCCGGCCTGATCGCCACCGGGCTTCCGCTGGCCGACCTCATCGCCACCTCCACCGAACTGACCGCACGCAGCATCGCAGGCGCGATCGCGCGCCACCGCGGCATCTCCGAAGTGATCGCCTCCGGCGGCGGCGTCCACAATCGCCATATGATGCGCCGCCTGCGGGACCTTCTGCCCGACCACGAAATCGGCACCACCGCCGACCACGGCATCGATCCCGACGCCAAGGAAGCCATCGCCTTCGCGATCCTCGCCTACGAATTTATCCAGCGCCGCCCGGGAAATTTGCCGTCGGCCACCGGAGCGCGCCACGCAGTCCTGCTCGGGAAAGATTCTCCGGTGTCTTAGCCCTCGGCGCCCGCTCGACGGCACTTTTCCTTTCCCGCAACCCTGACAGGGAGCCGCGACTGCGAAGGAGCGGGTGTTGCGCCTCGCCCGACAGCCCCGGCGCAGAACGGCTAACTCGTCTGCTCTTCTTCCGACTCCTGCGCCTGAAAATCGAGCTGCCGGATCCGCTCCAGCGGATCTTCCGACAATTCCTGGTTCCCCAGATCCTCCGGAACCACCGGCTCAGTCGGCGCGTCCAGCCTCTCTACGGACGACGGCGTATTTTTCCGCCGCAG
>JAIQFJ010000255.1 GCA_020073325.1 Terriglobia bacterium
GTTCGTAAACTTTCTTAAACATCTGGCTCTGGTCGAACTCGGGGACGCGCTGCAGATCGCGCAGAATTTCCTTTTTGGTCGAGTTGAACAGCTTGATCTTCAGGTTGACGCCCGTTTCGCTGTTTTCGAGCAGATAACGAATCCCGCGCCAAGTGGACTCAAGCTGCTGAAACTTCGGATGATGCAGGACCTCATTCAACTGCAGCGACAGCAGATGATCGATGTGCGCGATGCGCCGCAGGATCATCGCTTCCAGGTCCGGCGACACGGTCATGTGTCCGTCGAGCACCTGCTTGACGAACTCCTTCACCAGTCCCCTGCCCCATTCCTTGGCCGATTCGTCGCGACCGACGCGCCCTTCGGAAACAATCTGATCGAGCAGACTCGGCTCGGCAGCCTGTGCCGCCGCGGCGGCTCCAGCCGGCTTTTCCGATGCTTGACGCTTAGCCATTGTGGGAACCATCCTTCGGCGCTTCCGCCGCCAATTCCTTGCGGACCTTTTCCAATTTGTCGGAATTTGAGATGACGTCTTGTAAGAGACGCTCCAGTTTTTCGTTGCCTTGCAGCGTACCCACCAGGTCCGAAAGCTTCGTCCGCAGATCGAGCAGCTCGCGCAGAGGCTCGACGCGGCGCGCCACCTGCTCCGGCTCGAAATCCTCAATGCTCTTAAAAGTCAAATCGATGCCGATCTTACCGGCATTAGCATCGTCGCTCAACTTGTTTTCCACCGAGAACGCCACGCGCGGCTTCATGCTGTCCAGAACCGAGTCAAAGTTGTCCGGCGTAATTTCGACAAAACGCCGATCCTTGATCTTGGGAAGGGGCTCCTCGGGCATACCGCTGAGATCAGCCAGTACTCCCATTACGAAAGGGATTTCCTTGATTTCAATCGCGTTGCCGATCTCGACGTTGTAAGTCACGTGGACTCGCGGCGGGCGGACGCGCTCAAGTTTGGCGTGCACACTTTCCCGTGCCATATTTACGACCTCCAAAATGAAGTGCCCTATTATCTGGTAGCCACACGCAGACTGTCAAGGGAATCCAACGTTAGTACTTATTCAACTGAAGAATGCGGAATCGGACTGAATTTTCCCTCATGTGTCTTTCCGGGCGGTACGGCACATGTAAAATTCGCGGTGCATTTTCGGCACTCGCGCGTATACTGGGAAGTCATCGCCGGAGGCTTATGTACACGCTCGACCACCGGTCCTGCGAGGATTGCACGGCCAAACGCAGTAGGCGACCACCCTGTATCGACATTCGCATGAAGCCCGCGCCGGGGCTGATCCTGATCGCCGCGGACGCCATCGGCTGGACCTGCCCTTTCAAGGCGTCCTGGGCCGAACTGGTCCAGTACGCAAAGATGATTCCGCATCCCGGAATCACGTCCTATGCCGAAGCGCAGCTCAAAGTGATCCAGCAGCAGATCGACAAGCAGACACAAAAGCCGCCTCGCGCCGACATGTGCTACGTGCTCGAAGGCGCGAAGATCGACAACAACAACAATCTGACCTACGTGATGCCCGACGGCACGCGCCGCCTGATGACCTTCCTGCGCCGCCTGCCGGAGCATGAATGGTGGAACTTCTGGAACGAATTCCAGGGGGGCGGCTTCCTGACCCCGGTCAGCAACATGAGCACCGAGGAAAAGTTCGGCGTGGCGGTGGATCGCGCCTATAACAAGCTCCCGGGCCAGTACAAAGCAGCCTGCAAGGAGCTGATCAACCCGATGTTCGCGGGCATGATCATCGGCGTGTTCGTGCTGATGGCGGCGACGCCGGCCAAGATGGTGGTGTTCGTCCGCAACGCGCTGCTCGGCCTGGGACTCTCGGCGCAGCTTTTCGGTTACACCGACGATCTGGCGAAATTCGTGGTCGGCGCGAGCACCGCGTCGAGCTATGACGACCTCGATAAGTCGGCCACCGCGCTGGCTCATCTGCTGGGGACCATCGGACGCGACATCAGCCTGGCAGTGCTGATCGATTTCATCGCGGCGCTGAAGAAAGGCGCGGGCGCCTGGAGCCACGCGGCCAGGAAAGCGGAGGACGCCGGCGGAGCCGCCAAGGTGGAATCGCATCCCGCGGCCAAGCCTGCCGAGGGAGCCGGCGCGGGAGCGGCCGACGCCTCGGCGCACATGATCGACAGCGTTTCGCGCGAAGCCGGCATGCAGCGCTGGCACGTGAAGGGCTGGATCAAGTGGGCCAAACAGAATCGCACGCTGGTCGTGCTCAGGACCTGCAACAAGGCCGGACTGCCGCGGCATTTCGACGAACTGGTGACCGGCAAGGTGGTCGACGTGAAGTGGAAGTCGGCCAAGGGAGGTCCGCATGACGGACTGGTCGTGGTCCCGGAAGCGCAGGGCATGCATCACCAGAAGCTGGTGGAGGAGATCCTCAAGCTGAAGAAAAAAGGCTACCGGTTCATGCCTCCCGGCAAGGACGGGATTCCCGAAGCCGGAGCGCTGCTGATCGGTCCCGACGGACGCGCGTTTTGCAGCGATGTCGACAAAATGGGGATCTACGTCGTCGACCACGCGGGAAAAGCGAAGCCTCATCCGGACTGGGCGGCGTACAACGACAATCCCGCGAATCGCGAACGGCTGCAGCGCGAGGTTTACGGCGGGGGTCCTGGGATGGACCAGCACGGCGGACAGGATTTCTTCACCGTCGGCGTGGACGGTTCCGGCCATCCGGTCATGGGCCGTCAGCCGGAACTGAACGAGACGTTCCTGGTGGTGGACCCGCACGGAACGCCGCAGGTGGTGAACCTGAGCCAGCTGAAGTTGATTTATCAGCAGTACGGGATTCGCTGGCCCTACAAAGTTTAGGCTCCGCTATTTTTCCGCGTAGCGCCAGATATCTTTGGGTTTCAAATCACACAGGGTAGATGACACCGTGAAGTGCTGAGGATTGCCGCCGTGCTGGACCAGGTGGCGCAGCCCGCCCTGCGCCAGCTTCACCGCGCCACGTATTTCCGGCCCGTCGCCCGGCCGGAAGCCGACGTCGTCCCAGATCCCGATGGGCGATCCGTAGGTGCGCTCGACTTCGATTTTCGCCTTGTAAATGTCGGTCCCCATTTCGATCAGCGTTCCTGGCTCGGTATCGATCAACTTGGCGGGATTCTCGGTGGTGTGATGAGCCTGCTCATTGTGCCCGTCGATGGAATACCGCGCCGCCACCGACCGGTCGAGCGCTTCGTACTGGCGCTGATCCCACCATCGCTTGAACTGCGGGTAAAGCGGCTTCCCGTCCTTCTTTCGACCGACGATTTCGCTGATCCTTTTGTCGGTCACTTCGGGCGGCTCGTTCCCCAGATTTTTGAGCGCCGCGGCGAGTTCCTCGGCGATCTGCGGAGGCGCGGCTTGCTTGGGAAACTTCATCCCTTCATTGATCCGCGCGAGGCCCTTGTGACCCACGCCGCCGAAGTCGTGGCCTTTGACGGAAATCGAGGGAACCTTGTGGGCCAACTTGAGGATCGCCTCGGCCTCGGCCCGGTCCAGCTTGATTTTGAGGTCCCGTTCGAAGAATGCCATGATGGCGTCGGTGTTGCCCAGCCGCCGGATATGCGGCAGCATGTTGTCGCTGATGCTGGCGACGATCAGTTCGACGCCCTTGGCATGTCCGCGCATCACGCGGTATTGCGTAAACGAACGCTCGGCCTCGATGTAATTTTCGAGCGCGGCCAACCCGTCGCCCCGGCGCTCAGCAACCCTGGCCTTGCCCAGGTATTCACGGATGGGACCCTGGAACGTCTCGTCATGGACGCGATTCCACGGGGCTCTAGACGGCGGCCGGTTATCGACCGGCGGAGTTGAAGGCTTCTTGGCGGCTGCTTCCGCCTCGGCTTCCTTGATGAGCATCTCTTCCATCCGGCGGGTCCGCAGCTTCATGCGAATCTTGCTCGCGCCGTGGGCGATGATGGTGGCAACAATAATCGAAATAACCTGAACGATGATATCGGCCACAGCCGCGCCGATCTGATCCGCGCCCTGCCTTACATTTCCGATAAACGCGTTCTGACATCCCGCCGCGATTCCATCGCCGTCTTTCTTTTTCAGCTGGTACAGGTCGCGCAGCAACATCCCGCCGCAAACAATATTCACGAACCACATGGCGACCTGCACTCCCGCAGCCGCCCCCTCTGCGGTGCCCGGTCCGGGAGCCATGATGGTGCCGATCAGGCCGCCGAGAAACGCTCCCAGCGCGACCGCGCCCGCAATCGCCCCCACCTGAATCACCAGCCCGGTGATGAGTTCCATCCCCATGGCCGCCCAGTGGCCCGAAGCTTTGTGGAGATGCGCGGGGACCACATCGTTCAGCGCGATGCGCCACGCCTCCTGCAAATTTCCGCAGCCGGTGGTGATGCCGGCCAGCGGAGTCATGCCGGCGCGCGCCCACGTCTCGCCAAGCGTTCCGCTGTGGTTATAGGCCTTGGCGATCGCGGCCCAGTCGACGATTTCGTTGTTGTTGTTGGCCGGCGGAGTGTCGTACCGCGGAAAGTCCTTATACGCGACGAACGTGCCGGCTTCCATCTTGGGAGGACGGTACGTCACATGGCGTTTGCCGGCTGTCGTGTTGTGCGTCAGGTGCTGCTTGCTGCGCTGCTCCTTGGGAAGATGCAGGCCGTTGTCGTTGAACCAGCGGACGTGGTCCGCCATGTTCTTCATCGGCCGCATGAAGACGGTGTCCTGATTGGATGTCGATGCGCCTTTAAAGCGGACCGACTGATTTTCAATGCTGCCAATGCCGGATTTGCCGAAATCGAAAATCCCAAGGTCCATTCCATTCGCGTGGGGCTTGGTTTTCAGAAGCTGGCGGATCTCGGTAATCGCGCGCGTGGCCGGCTCATTTGCGCCGAGCGCCTGTGGAGCCTGCTGCGTTTTCGCCCAATGCAGGATCTCCTGGCTGCCGGCGATGAACGGGCACTGGGGCAGATAGCCGTTGCCGATGGAGGTGACGAAATGCAGGATGATCCGGAACCGGCCGTTGAGGTCTTTCGTGCACGGCGGGTTATAACTGCACCGCGCTGTACACTGTTCGCACTCGGACAGAACATGCAGGCCCATTTTTATTTTGCTCCGACTTTCGCCAAGTATATATCAGCTTCGAGTACAATCGAACCGTTATGCGCATCGCTCTGTTGGGCGATTTCAGCGGCCGGCGAAACCGGAAAATCCATTCGGCGCCGCGGCCAGTCGAGATCGATCCGGAAAATTTCGAAGACGTGATGGAGCGGATGGGCGTCGCGCTGGAATTCCCCGGCGCGGCTGCGATCGAATTTCGCGAGCTCGACGATTTTCATCCGGATCAGCTCTATGCGACCCTGCCGCTGTTCCAGCCGGTGCGCGATTTGAAGCAGGAATTGTCGAAGCCGCAGGCCGTCCGTCCTCAGGCTGCTCCCAAGCCGGAGCCCCCGCCGCTTTCGTCTTCCGGAAGTTTGCTCGATCAGATCGCGGCGGGGTCAACGGCCCCGGCGCCCGCGCCTGTCTCGGCGCGCGACGAATCCGTGTGGGATCAGGCAATCCGCGGCATCGTCGCGAAGCACGCGATTCCGGCGGCCGATCCGAAACAGCAGGAGATGGTCGCGACGGTGGAAGGAGTCGCGTCGGCGCAGATGCGCGCGATTCTGCATCATCCCGATTTTCAGGCGATCGAAGCGGCATGGCGATCTGTCTTTTTTCTGTTTCAGCAATTGGAAACGGGCGTCGATTTGAGAATTTTTCTGATCGATTACAGCCGTGACGAATTTATGGCGGATGAAGGCGCTCTGGCGAAGGCGCTGGGCGATGAAGAATGGGCGCTGATTGTCGGGTTGTACACGTTTTCGCCGAACGCTCACGATTGCGCGCGCCTTGCGCGATTCGGCGCTTCGATACGATCGACGTTTCTCGCCGGGGCCGATTTGAAATTGTTCGGCTGCGAATCGGTTGCGGAGACGCCCGACCCGGACGACTGGAACTATCGCCTGTCGAGCGAAGAAGAGGCCGCGTGGCTGCAACTGCGCGCGTCGGCGGGCGCGCCGCGGATCGGCCTGGCGACGCCGCGATTCCTGCTGCGGCTGCCGTTCGGAAAGAAAACGTCGGCCATCGATTCTTTCGATTTCGAAGAAGTTTCTTCCCCGCCGGCGCACGAGGATTACCTGTGGGGCAATCCCGCGGTGGCCTGCGCGGCGATGATCGTGCAGGAATCGAATCACATCGGCGGGATGCCGGTTCACGTGCACTCGCCGGGGGAGGCGACGCCGCAGGCGGAGATCTGGATGGGAGAACGCCTGGCGTCGGAAATGATCGATCACGGCGTCATGCCGCTGGCGTCGGTGAAACATAGCGACAGGATTCAACTGGTCCGCGCGCAGTCGCTCGCGGGGCAAGCGTTCGACAGACCGTGGTAAGTTGACTCTTCATGCGGATTCTCCAGCCGGTCATCTGGTCGAAGGGGACTTTTCTGAGTCCGCAGCATCTGCAGATTCAGGATCGCTTCATCGAAAGCATCCTGCAGTTTCGCAGCGAAGCGCTGAAATTCCGCCCCTGGGGATTCACCAGCCTCAAGATCAATCACGAAGCGCTGGCCGGCGGATCTTTCGCGATTCACGAAGCCACCGGAATTTTTCCCGACGGGCTGCTGTTCGACATTCCCGCGTCCGATCCCGCCCCGCCGGTGAAGCCGCTGGCGGCGTATTTCGATCAGGACCAGAAGACGGTGGATCTGCACCTCGCAATTCCGAACCATCGCATGAGCGGCGTGAATCTGTCGATGCGGGAGCGCGGCATGGACACGCGCTACGTCGCCGAGGTGTTTTCGTTCCGCGACGAAAATACCGGCGCGTCGGAGAAGCCGGTGCAGCTCGCGCGCAAGAATTTTCGCGTGCTGGTGGAAGGCGAGCCCAAGGGCGGCTGCGTCACCATGCCGGTGGCGCGCGTCGAAAGAATTTCGGGCGACAGCTTTCAGCTTGACGTGAAGTTCGCTCCGCCGCTGCTCGATTTTTCGGCCAGCGAATTTATCTCGTCCATCGCGCGGCGGCTGATCGAAATTCTCTCGGCGAAAAGCGGGATCCTCGCCGGCATGCGGCGGCAGAAGAATCAGAGCCTCGCCGAATTTACGACGGCCGATATTGCAAATTTCTGGCTGCTCTACACCATCAATCATTATTTCCCGCTGGTGCGGCATCAGTTCGAGACCAAGCACAGCCATCCCGAAGAATTGTTTTCGACCATGCTCGCGCTGGCCTCGACGCTGACCACGTTTTCGCTCAAGCTTCAGCCTCGCGACCTGCCGCTGTACGATCACGAAAACCTCGGCGGCTGTTTTTCGGATTTAGACGAAAAGCTGCGGCACCTGCTCGAAACCGTGATCCCGAGCAACTTCGTCTCGCTGCCGCTCAAACCGATCCGTCCGTCGATTTACGCGGCCGCGATTTTCGAAGACCGGTTTCTCGAAAACACGCGCATGTTCCTGGCGGTGCAGGCCGACATGAACGAAGGCGAGCTGATCCAGAAGGTCCCGCAACTGGTGAAGGTCTGTTCGGCGAGCCACATCGAGCATCTGATCCGCCAGGCGCTGCCGGGCGTGCAGTTGACGCACATCATGTCGCCTCCCACGACGATCCCGATCAAGCTGAATCACCAATATTTCAGCCTGAATCAATCCGGACTGGCATGGGAAGCGATCGGCCGGGCGCGAAACATCGCGGCGTATATCCCCGGCGACTTCGCGGACGTGCAGGCAGAACTGATCGTGCTCTTGCCCGAAGCTGTGGGCTAGCTCATCCGCTACTTCGACCGAGCGTAGACGATTACCACCACGACGATCGCGATTACCAGCACTGCTGCGCCGATCGATAGTCCTATCATCCATCCGCGCCGCGAACTCACTGGAGCCGGCGCCACCTCAGGAGGCTTCTCCGCGGCGGCATCGGCCGGATTCCGGGGAGCAGCGAACATGCGCGTGTACTCGCCCGGACCGGATTGCGTCCGCGGCACCGCGGTTCGCACCGTAGGGGCGTCGTCTCCAAACAATTGCGAGGCGGTTCCGATCGCCGTGTTGTGCGTCGGTGCGGGCGGCGATGGCGGAGGCGGAGCCGGCGTCCTTTGCGGACCGAACATCCGGGTAAATTCGCCCGGCGCCTGAAACGGACGATTTTCCGGAGGCGCGATTCGGGCCGCGCGCGCCTGCTCTTCCTCGATATCGATCGGCTCGCCCGACGGTCCCAGGCCGAAACGCCGGGTGAACTCGCCCGTCTCGGCGGGTATCGGCGAGATCGGTTTCGGAGCCGGCGCGGACGGAGGCGCACTGGGCGATCCGAACAATCTTTCGAACTCGTCGGGCTCGGCGGCTTTCGGCAGAGCAGCGGGCGCGGGTTCGGACCTCGGAGCGCCGGCGTAAAACATCCGCGTAAACTCCCCCGGCTCCGGTGCAGTGACGGGCGGCGGCGCGGCGGGGAACAGCTCTGCCGATTTCTTTTCGACCCGCAGAGGCTCGGCATCGTCAAACAGACTGGTGAATTGCGCGGTCGTGCTACCCGCTTTTGGTTTTTCGGCGACCGCCGCCATGGGATTCGCCGACGCGACCCACTCGCGCAGCGACGTGAACGGCTCGATCGGCTCCGTTACCGCATAGGGACTCCCCGCGAAATCGCCCAGTTCGATCAGCGGCCATACCGGCTTGCCCTGCGGACCGGTCAGCTTCGCCTTCATCGCCGCGAGGATCGACTCACCCGACGGATTGAACATATGCAGAAATACAGGACGCCCGGAGGCGTTCTCCTTGGCGCGGAATGTTTTCGCCTCACCGTCGGCGAGCAGCCGCTCCAGGTCGTATCTCTGATAAAAGCTCATACGGCCGTTGTAGTATGATGATCCCATTCTTGAAACAGATGTTCAACGCGACGATTTATTGACGCGTTCTCAAATTACGATGACTGATTTGAGACGCGGCAGTCATGACGGATGTTCGCCGCTTAAAGACGTATGAAGAATCTTTCCAGGGTGGTCTGGTCCGAGGGAATGTACCTGGGAACACACCATTTTCAGGCCCAAAATCGCTATTTCGAGGATTCGGTCCACTACGCGACGTCCAATCTTTTCTTCGAGCCGTTCGGATTCGCGGGCTATGAGCTCGACTCCGAAGCGTTGCGCAACGGGACCGTCGCACTGGTCCACGCGCGCGGATTATTCGCCGACGGGCTCAGTTTTCATATGCCCGAGTTCGACGAAATGCCCGAGCCTCGCCAGATCGCGGAGCTGTTTCCTCCCATGCAGGACAGCCTCGACCTGTTCCTGGCGATTCCGGCAAAGCGTCCCGACGGCCTGAACTGCGCGCTCGGCGACAGCGAAGCTACGGCGCGCTATGTTGCCGAAGAAAAACCGCTCGCCGATGAAAACACTGGCCGCGACGTGAAGCTGATCCAGCTGGGCCGCAAGAACGTGCGGTTTCTCCTGGCCAACGAGAGCCTGGAGGATATGACGACGCTGCCCATCGCGCGCATACGCCGCCACGGGACCGGACAGTTCGTTTACGACGAAAAATTCATTCCGCAATCGCTACAGATCAGCGCCGCGCCGCCGATTATGACCATGCTGCGGCGGCTGATCGAAGTGCTCGACGAAAAATGCCGGACGATCGCGCAT
>JAIQFJ010000256.1 GCA_020073325.1 Terriglobia bacterium
ATGCGGAGCTAAAGCTCCGCGCCGGCTGAAGCCCGCCCTCCTACAGCTTCTTCAACATCGCCTTCGCCTCGCGCAGATCTTCAAACTGCTTCTCCGCCAGCTTGAACGCCTTCGTGTGGACGCATCGCCGAGCCCCGTGATGCTCCGCCGGATAACGCAAATGCAGCATCTCGTGGAACAGCACGTACTCCACCGCCAGCCGCGGCGTATCGGGACGATCCAGAATCCGGCTCAGCACGATCGCATTGTGCGGAGGATCGTAATGCCCCAGCAGCGTCCGCGACGCGTTGGGACTCCAGCCCAGCAGCGGACGCGCCATCAGTCCGTGGAAATATTTGAAATTCAACTCCTCGAACATTTCTTCCAGGTTGTAGGTGTGTCCCTGCGGATGCTCGACGCGCTTCCGTCCGCGGATCTGGCGCACCAAATCGAGGCTGCGCCGCACGTCGTAGCGATTCAGATACCGCCGGTAGCGCTCGTTCGTCGCCCGCGGAATCGGCCTGCGGAAAAGTTTCGACAGCAGAATTTCCGCCAGCGCCTCGATCACTCCCTCGGGCGCCCCGGCGAGCGTGTCCGCCATCTTCACTTCGAGCAGACCGTTGCCGAACTTCACCTGCGCGTTGGCATTGGCGTACTTCCGGAATACGACCTGGATCGAAGGAAGCGGCGTGCGCGGTCGCATCTCCCGAAACACGCGGGCAAAAATCTGCTCGGTGTTCACTTCCATCTTTCAAGAATGTAACATGGTGGGTTGCTGAGACGCGCGCGAACGCCCTCCATCGCTGTCGCTCCTGACGGCGATTTCAGGCGCGACAGGAATGGAGCGCGTCGCCGCCCTAGGAGGATATTTGCCCGGAGCTAAAATCACCGCCCTCGGCTGCTACGTGCCGCCCGGCGTGCTGACCAATCACGATCTCGAAAAAATGGTCGAAACCACGGACCAGTGGATTCTCGAACGCACCGGCATCGCCGAGCGCCACATCGCTCCGCCCGAAATGGCGAGTTCCGACATGGCCGTCGAAGCGGCCAAGATCGCGCTCGCCAATCGCGGCATCGACGCCGCCGAGCTCGACGCGATCATCGTCTGCACCGTCACGCCCGACATGCTCTTCCCGGCCACCGCGTGCCTGGTGCAGAATCGTCTTGGCGCGAAAAAGGCCTGGGGATTCGACCTGGTCGCCGCCTGCTCCGGATTCATCTACGGTATGACCACCGCCGCGCACCTGGTCAAGGCCGGGACGCACAAAAAGGTTCTGGTGATCGGCGCGGATACGATGTCGCGCATCATTGACTATACCGACCGCGGCACCTGCATCCTGTTCGGCGACGGCGCCGGAGCGATGCTGGTCGAGCCCACGGACGAAGCGGACGACGCGGCCGGCATCGGCTTCATCGGCTTCAACAACGAAATCGACGGCTCCGGCGGCGATTATCTGAAGCAGCCCGCCGGCGGCAGCCGTATGCCCGCTACGGCCGAGACCGTCGCGCAGCGGCTCCACTACGTCAAACAGGACGGCCAGAACGTGTTCAAATACGCCGTCCGCAAGATGTATGAAAACAGCCGCGACCTGCTCGAGCGCTACGGCTACACCGGAAAAGACGTGAAGGTGATGATCGCGCACCAGGCCAATCGCCGCATTATCACGGCCGCTTCCGAACGGCTCGGCATGACGTGCGATCAGGTGATCATCAATATCGACCGCTACGGCAACACCACCGCCG
This sequence comes from Terriglobia bacterium, assembly GCA_020073325.1. GTDB lineage: Bacteria > Acidobacteriota > Terriglobia > Bryobacterales > Bryobacteraceae > Palsa-187. Next base: position 1,723 of record JAIQFJ010000256.1, read on the forward strand.
CGACCATTCCGCTCGCCACGCGCACGGCCATCGAAGAAGGCAAGCTCAAAAAAGGAGACCTCGCGATTTTTGCCGCCGTCGGCGCGGGATTTACCGTCGGCGTCAATCTCTGGCGCTGGGCGTATTGAGCGCCGATGAACGCCGTCGGTGCGTTCGGACTCCTGCTCGTCCTCATCTGGCTGATCCGCTCGCGCTCGGAAACCGACTCCCAGCCGATCGGGCGCCCTATCGCTTGGACGTCAACCGATGCCTGGATCCTGCTCGGCGTCGCATTGCTCGTCGTTCTCGCCTACGCGCGCGTCGCGACTTCCTATTTCCTCTCCGACGATTTCACGATTCTGCTGCACGCCGGTGATTACCGCCGGGCGACGTGGTGGGCATTCACGCATCCTGGAGGCGATGGTTTCTATCGCCCGTTCTTTTATCTGTACTTCAGCACTTCGGAACTGGTCGCGCACCGCAATCCGTTGGCCTGGCACGCGATCGAGCTCGCGATGCATCTCGCCAATTGCTGGCTGGTGTACCTGCTCGCGATCGCGCTCGGCTGGTCGCGGTTCGCGGCCGGGGTCGCTTCGGCGCTCTTTGCGATCCATGGAACCCGGCCCGAAGCGGTCGTCGGCATCAGCGCCCAGCCCGATCTTCTCGCCACCTTTTTCACGCTCGCGACGTTGCTGCTCTTTCTTGAAAACCGTCACTGGCTCGCCGTGATCGCCATGATTCCTGGATTGCTCTCGAAGGAGTCGGCCTATGCGATTCCGCTGCTGCTGGCCGTGGTCGCGTTCGGCCGCTGGAGAGAAATGATCCCTTATTGGATCGCCGCCGCGGCGATGTTCCTGCTCCGCTGGCATCTGATGGGCGGACTGGGCGGATACGTCAATCCCGATGGGCGGCTCGAAATACTTTCGACCGGAGTGCTGGGCGTGATCAAAGGACTCGGCCTGCGCCTGTGGGCGGCGCTCTTCGTTCCGGTCAACTGGAGTATCCGGCCTGGCTGGTTTTTCGGCGCGCTCTTGCTCGCCTATCTTGTCTTCCTGCTGATCTCTGCCCGGTGGACGTTTCCGCGGCGGCCGATCGCTTTATCGCTGGCGTTTGTGGTCGTAGCCGCGCTCCCGGCCTTCTCGCGCCTCCTGATCGGAGCCGATCTCGCCAAGGCGCATTACGTATACCTTCCCTCCGCCGGTTTTTGTCTGCTGATGGGAACGCTGGTCGACCGGCGCCCGGCCGCGGCGAGCGTCGTCATGCTGTTCAGCATCGCCGCGCTCGAGCACAACCTGAGCGCCTGGAAATTCGCGGCCGAACGAGCCGACGCGGCTTGCGAAGTAGGGGTTTCCGCCGTGCGATCGTCCCCGGGCCCGGTCGCGGTCGTGGGACTTCCTCACATTCTCAATGGGATTTTCTTCTTCCACAACGGATTCCCCGAATGCGTGGCGATGCGCACGGGAATCGACCCCGCGCGCGTTATCGTCGCCGACCGCGCGCCCGGCGGCGTCAAGACCTTAACGTGGAATCCGCAAACCAACGAACTCCGCTGATCACGCCCTGCGGACCGCGTGATAGAGCCACAACACCACCACCGCTCCACATGTCGCGATCAGCACGCTATAAAGATTCAGCCCGGTCACGCCGCCCAGCCCCAAAAATCCGGCCAGCCACCCGCCGACGATCGCTCCGACAATCCCCAGCCCAATATCGAGCAGCAGGCCTTCCCCGCGCTTGTTGACAATCTTGCTTCCCAGAAATCCGGCGATCAGCCCAAGTACGATCCATGCAAGAAAAGACATCGCGGCCTCCTCCTGATTGAGGCAGCGCCAGTATATAATTTTTCGCGGATCCCCTGGTCGCGACGCTGAAACAATTCATTGCTACCCTGAAGACATGCAAGGTCCTCTCGAGAACCTCGAGCAATGGGATGACTTCGTCCAGCAGCGTTACGATCCCAACCGCAAGACGGAAGATTTTCGCGACTACAGGAACACCACCCCCGGCGTCCGCGAATTCTACCGCCTGAACCACACGCTTCAGACTTACGACTTCGCCGTCGCCAAGAAAAAGCAATACTGCGGCCTCTCGAAGACCAGCATGAGCATCTGGGAAGCGCTCGAATATCTCAACACGCTGGTCGACGACAGCGATCCCGACACCGACCTCAGCCAGATCGAGCACAACCTCCAGACCGCCGAAGCCATCCGCCGCGACGGCCACCCGGAATGGATGCAGCTCGCAGGGTTAGTCCACGATCTCGGCAAAGTGCTGTGGCTGTGGGGCGAGCCCCAATGGGCCGTCGTCGGCGACACATTCCCCACCGGCTGCGCCTATTCGGACAAGATCGTCTTCCACGAATTTTTCGCCGATAATCCCGACACAAAGCGTCCTGACTTTCAGACGAAATTAGGAATTTACGAAGAACACGGCGGCCTGAATCAAGTGGAAATGTCCTGGGGCCACGACGAATATTTTTATCACGTCGCCAAGGAATATCTGCCGGAGCCCGCGCTCTACATGCTTCGCTATCACTCCTTCTACCCCGCCCACCGGGAAGGCGCCTACGATTATTTAATGAACGATCACGATCGCGAAATGTTCCAGTGGGTCAAGACGTTCAACCCCTACGATCTCTATTCCAAAAGCGCCTCGAAACCCAACCCTGTCGAACTGCGCCCGTATTATCAAAAGCTGATCGACAAATATTTCCCGAGCCAGGTTGCTCTCTAAGAGCTGGTTGAATAAGCCCTCCGGAACGTCCGACACCGAACCGCGACCAAAGGAAGCGGCCAGCGGTCGTTTTTCAACAAACTCTCTCTGAACCCCGCCCTGACGGGCGCGGCTGGCTTCTCGACAGCCCTGGCCGTAAGGCCGGGGGCAAATCGAGTTTTTCCGCAGCCCCTGTACGTATGCGGCTACACGTCCGCGATGTTGAAGACCTTTTCGAGGGTTCGAATCGGATCGGCGCCCGGCGACGGGTCGTACTCATGCGCGACGAATCCGCGGTAGCCCAGGTCCGCCGCGGTCTTCAGAATAAAGCCGTAATTCAATTCCTGAGTTTCGTCGATTTCGTGCCGGCCCGGAACGCCCGCCGTATGGAAATGGCCGATCAGCGGAAGATGCGCGCGAATCTGCGACACTACGTCTCCATCCATGATCTGGACGTGATAGATGTCGAATAGAACCTTGACACGGGGGGAATTGACGCGGGCGCAAACATCCGCCGCCCAGTCGGCGTGATCGCAGATCGCATCGGCGCGGCCGAAAGCAGGATCCTTGTACTTGCTATTGACGATCTCGAGGAGCAGCGTGACGTTCGTTTCCTCGGCGCGGTCCTTCATGCGATTGAGGAACGCGACGACGTTGTCCGCTCCCTCCGAGTAAGAGATCCCGTTGCGCTGCCCTCCAGAAATCAGCACGCCCGGGCAGCCGTTCTGGGCGCACTGGCCCAGGAATCCGCTGAGCGATTTGGCAATCTCATCGTGAGATTCCTTTTGGACCACACCCCGAGCGATCGTGACGCCACCGCCAAGCGCGATCGTCGGCGTGAGATTGTATTTCTTAAGCGCCGGCCATTGGCTGGTGGGAAAAAAGTCGAAACCGCTCGCGCCCAACCGCACCGCCTGGCGGCACATCTCTTCCACCGGTACGCCCCTGCCGAAACTTCGCGTGAAACAGGATTGTTTGAGCCTGCCCTTCCGGGGAATCGCGGACTCCGGAGTTTGCCCCGCCGCCAGCCCCGCGCAAGCGAGGGAACCAAGGAAATCCCGCCGTTTCACTGTTGCATGATACTCTATTTCCCCGGTGGCGACGCTCGCAACGCCCGCCGAGGCTACTGCAGTGGCAGATCCTCCTGCCCGTTCTCGACCACCTCAGCCTCCGGAATCAATCCCGCGGCCGCCACCTGATCGCCGGCGTCGCAATTCACCAGCCGGACCCCCTGCGTCGAGCGCCCCGCCTGCCGGATCTCGCCCGACGCGATGCGGATAATTTGCCCCTGCTTGGTGATGATCATGATGTCCGAATCCTCCCTTACCGAAAGGATCCCCACCACCTTGCCGATGCGCGGAGTCGTCTTCATATTGATGACGCCCTTGCGCCCGCGCGCCGTCAGGCGATAATCCTCAAGCGGCGTCCGCTTGCCATAGCCGTTTTCCGAAATCGAAAGAATCAGGCCGTCTTTGTCGACCACTTCCATGCCGACCAGGTAATCGCCCTCGTCCAGTTCCATGCCGCGCACGCCGAACGCCGGACGTCCCATCGCGCGGACGTCTTTTTCCGCGAACCGGCACGCCATCCCTTCATGCGACGCGAGGAAAATATAGTTCGACCCGTCCGTCAGCCGCGCCCCGAGCAGTTCGTCGCCCTCTTCCAACCCGATCGCGATAATCCCGCGCGACAGCGGATTATCGAACTCCGTCAGCTCGCATTTCTTGATGGTGCCCTGCTTCGTCACCAGCACGATAAACTTGCCCGGCACGAATTCCTTTACAGGCAGAAATGCCGTCGGCGTTTCGTCCGGCTGCAAATTAATGAGCCCCGACGCGTGCTTACCCTTCCCCGTCGTGCCCGCATCTGGAATCGCGTAAATCTTCAGCCAGTACACGCGACCCTTATTCGTGAAGATCAGCAAATACGCATGCGTCGACGCGACAATCAGATGCTCCACCACGTCCTCGGCGCGCGTCGACATGCCGATGCGCCCCTTGCCGCCGCGCGTCTGGCGGCGATACGTATCGACCGCCGTGCGCTTCAGGTATCCGCCGCGCGTCACCGTCACCGCGACGTCTTCCATCTGCACCAGATCTTCGAGCTGAATTTCGCCCGTGTCCTCGACGATCTGCGTCCGGCGCCCATCGCCGAAATCTTTCTGGACTTCCTTCAGCTCTTTCACGATCAGCGCGCGCAGGACTTTTTCCGATCCCAGGATCTCCAGGTACTCGTTGATCCTCCCCTGAATCTCGGCGAGTTCATCGAGAATCTTCTGCTGCTCCATGCCGGTCAGCCGCTGGAGCTGCAATTCGATGATTGCCTGGGCTTGCCGTTCGGTGAATCGCGGACCCCGCGGATCCGCATCGACTAATTTCGCGTACTCTTTCGCCTCCGCCGGCGTGATGAAATTCATCAACGCCTCGCGCGCTTCTCGCGGAGTCTTCGACTCGCGGATCAGCATGATCACCGCGTCCAGATTGTTCAGCGCGCGCTGGAAGCCGATCAGCAGATGCTCCCGCTCCCGCGCCTTGCGCAATAAATAATCCGTGCGCCGCCGGACCACGTCGATCCGGTGATCGATAAACCGCTTCAGGACGTCGACGATCCCCAGCTCGCGCGGCTGCCCGTTGACGATCGACAGCATGATGACGCCGAAATTCACCTGCATCTGCGTCAGCTTGTAGAGATTGTTGAGAACAACCTCAGCCTGCTCGCCGCGCTTCAGCTCCACCACCACGCGATACCCTTCGCGATCGCTCTCATCGCGGACGTCCGAAATTCCTTCCAGCTTCTTGTCGTTCACCAGTTCCGCGATGGTCGCTACCAGGCGAGCTTTGTTCACCTGGTACGGAATCTCGGTGACGACAATCGCCTCGCGATCCTTAGCCATCTTTTCGATCGCGGCCTTGGCGCGCATCTTGACCGTCCCGCGCCCCGACTTGAAATATTCCCCGATCCCTTCGCGCCCCAGAATCAGCGCCCCGGTCGGAAAATCCGGACCCTGCACCACCTCCGCGATCTTCGCCAGCGGAGTCGCCGGATTCTGGATCAGCATGATGCACGCGTCGACAATTTCCGTCAGGTTGTGCGGCGGAATCTTCGACGCCATGCCGACCGCGATTCCTTCACTGCCGTTGATCAGCAGGTTCGGAATCCGCGCCGGCAACACCTCCGGCTCCGTCTCCTGCTCGTCATAGTTCGGCCGAAAATCGACTGTATCTTTGTCGATGTCGTCGAGCATCGCCCCCGCGATGCGCGCCAGCCGGGCCTCGGTATACCGCTCCGCCGCCGGCGGGTCGCCGTCCACCGATCCGAAATTCCCCTGCCCGTCGATCAATGGATAACGCAGCGAAAAAGGCTGCGCCATGCGCACCAAAGCGTCGTAGATCGCGGCGTTGCCATGCGGATGATACTTACCCATGACGTCGCCCGTGATCTTGGCGCACTTGCGCGTCGGACGATTGTAATGCAGCCCCAGCTCATGCATCCCATAAAGGATGCGCCGGTGCACGGGCTTCAAGCCGTCGCGAACATCCGGCAGCGCGCGCCCGATGATCACGCTCATCGCATAGTCGAGATACGACCTCCGCATCTCGTCTTCGATGTTGATCGGAATCAGGTTTTTGCCGCCGTCGCCCCCGCCCAACGGGATCTGATTGCCGCCGTGACCAGGGGGTGGCGGAGTGGTCGGGTCCTGTGGATCAGCCAAATGAAAGCTCCTTCAAGGAAAGGTCCGGTTAAGACCTATTTTAGCACGCAAGAGCCTTTGCAGCCTATGATTTACCGACCGCGGCTGCTCAAGACCGGCCGCTTCCATTCAGTAAGATACCGACAACGAACCGCGACCGCAGGAAGCTGCGAACATTCAGCTTTCGCACAGGCCCGGGTTTTCGCGGTAACCGCAGACCGACGACTTACCGGAGCTTGCGCGTGCCGCTTCGCCCATATTTGACGCTCTCTTTTGCGCGATTCGCCAACCCCCAGGCTACAAAACCTGTGCGCCGCTCGCGTCCCCCGCCCGGCCATGCGATTGCTCCCAATAACGCAGATCGCCGTCTCGGGCGCGACCAGCCGCGTCCTCAGGAGGATCGTGGTGTCTCATCTAAAGTTGTGGCTGCCTCTTGTCTTTTCCGGAGTCGCACTCGCTCAATCGGCGACCGGCATCCCGCTCGAGGAATTTCCATCCGTCCTGGGACTGAATCCCGCCGGGACCCGGCTCTATGCCATCGGCTACAACAAGGGAGGCATCAGCGTCATCGACACCGACGCGAAATCCGTCATCGCCACGATTCCCTCCGGCCTAGTCCTCCCCGTCAGCCAGGGTGGCGACCTCGTCGTCTCGCCCGACGGCACACGCATCTTCGTCGCCGATCAGGCCCGCAATCAGATCACCGTGATCGACGCCGCCACCAATAAGGTCACGGCCGGGCTCGCGGCGAACTCATCGCCGGCCAGCGTCGTCCTCACTCCGAATGGACGCAAGCTGTACGCCGCCAACAACGATTTCTTCACCACCGGACGATTCAGCCTCACCGTGGTCGACACCGCGGCTCTATCGATCAAAACAATTCCGCTGACGATCCAGCCGACCGGCATCGCTCGCACCATGCTGGTCAACCCCAGCGGCACGCGCGTCTACGTGCCCGGCTTCGGCTCCGGAGTTTCCGTCATCGACACCGCGACCGACACCGTCATCGCCACGATTCAAGCCAACGCCTGGCGCATCGCGCTGAGCCCCGACGGCTCGCGTCTCTATCTCTATAACCAGACCCCGAGCACCGTGATCGTCGTCAACACCTCGACCAACTCCGTCGTCGCGACCATCCCGGTTCTGAAAAACGGCGGCAGCATGGATCAGATCGCCATCACGCCCGACGGCACGCGTCTCTTCGTCACGCATCAGGCCGGCGGCGTCACCGAAATCGACACCAGGACCAACACCGTTCTCTCGACCGCCATCGTGTTCCCGCAAATGCCTATGGGACTCGCCGTCTCCGCCGATAGCACCACCGTCTACGTCGTTGAACCGACGGCGCTCCAATTCATCGACGTCGCGACCAACTCGCTCGGACGCGTTCTTCCTCTTCCGATCCCCGCCCTTCCCGGCCCAGGACCCGTCGTCAGCCCCGACGGCCGACGCATCTTCGTCGCCGGAACCCTCGGCCTCACCGAAATCGATTTCCGCACCTCGATCAACA
>JAIQFJ010000257.1 GCA_020073325.1 Terriglobia bacterium
GCATTGTTCGGATACGGCGTGACCCGGCCAATCGGCCACCACTCGACGGCGAACGTCGGGGTCTCGGGTTTGATCTGCTTGGGGAGCTTCATCTGATTAGAAGGGTGACAACCCTGAGTGACAACCTGCGTAAACCGCTCTAACTACGCAAACTGCGCAATATTGCTACCCGCGGCCGCCGCCTCGCGAGTCAGGTCCCTGAAATGGCCCGCCGCCATGCCGGGGACGCCACCCGTTCGCGCCTGGGTGCCCCGTGTCGCGCCGGCTGGCTCCGGGTTGGCTGGTTGGTCCACCAGGCTCCGCGGGCGCGCTTGGCCGCCACGGAACGCGCCACGCATCCAGGCGATGTGCCGCGCACCTATTTGTCGTCGAGCTTTCACGGGGCCATGCAGTCCTTGACTACCTGCAGGAAGACGCCGCGCGTACTGACGCGCGTGCCGTCGTCGTCTCGCCCATCGACTCGGCGAAGCTTCCAGCACCGCTGCCCGTTGTCGAGGTTTTGAAGGAAGCTGTATCGCGTGCCCGCCTGCGCGTGCGTCTCGACCGGGTTGCTGCCGTCCTGCCGACGCGACCAGATCGCCTTCAAGTGCCCCTTACGCCCATACGACGCCTGCACGAATCCACCCGCCACCAGCCGCTGGGCGGCTTCTTCCGAACGGAAACCCAGCGAGGTTCCGTCGGACGCATAGTAGGGGATTTGTTGTTCGCGCTTCATCCGGGCACAATTCGGGTACAGCAAGAAAGGGAAGGAGTTTTTCGAGAGTCCCGTCTCTCGTTTGAATTGGCCTTCGGAGGGTGCGCTTGGCGCTGGCCTGCGGAACGGCTTCGACACTATATACGCAAACGGCGTCGATTGTGTCTCACTTGCAAGTGAGGTTTTCCAATGCTACGGCGGGATCGCCACGATCACGCGGTTCACGCGGTTCACGCGGTTTGCTCTTACTTGTTTCTGAATTTCACATTCCAAATCTCCCCTCCTCGCGCGATTAGATAAAGATAGGGATAACTGCGTGAACCGCGTGAACCGCGTGAATCCGCTTTTGGCTCATGCCCGCTCATTCGAGAGCACCGAAATGCCTACGTAACACCAAGAAAGAACGCTATTTACTGTTCGCTGACAGTCCGATACGGCAGGCCGGAGCTTCTTCATCGCGCGTCCAAAGGCCGTCTTGCTGATCGTCGGGCGGCCGGCGTCGGTGCAGTTCCGGTGGTACTCGCGATAAAGTTGGTCCTTCGGCGTCACAGCCTCGGAGTGCAGGATGGTGTTGCGATCCAGCCAGACGGCGAGCGGGTCAGTTGTCTGCCGGAACTCGTCCGTCGCACGGCTCATTGATTCGCTCTCACTCAGCCCTCGGGTCCGGACCGCGGCGACTGCCGCGAGCGCCTTGTTGAGCACGCCGCTCAGTTCAATGGGACCGGAAAGCATCGCGTCGAGTTTGTCACCCGGTATCGTCCCCGGCGCGCCGTCCGCAAACGTTCGCTCGAATGGAACGACGAGCCAGCGGCGGAAGAACGCCGGAGAAGCGTCCTGGCTCTTAGGCGGATGGTTGGCTGAGAAGACCAGGCGGGCGTACGGGACGAACTCGAAGGAGTCCTTGAATTTGTACTCGGCCATCATGGCGTCGCCGCCGGTGATCGCTTTGAACACCGAAGTGCTGGTGAGTTCGGTGCTGGGAAGGTCCGGACAGATGTTCGCCAGCCTACCGATAAGGCGCGCGGCCGAGAACCGATCATTCTCAAGTCTTTGAAGGGCGACGGCGGAGGTATTGTGCTTACCGATGAATGCCAAAACGCCACGCAAATACGTCGACTTCCCGTTGGCGCCGTCTCCCATCAGAAGTATCGCCTTCTGAATCGACGTGTCCGGGGTCATGAGCCAGGCCGGGATCTCCCACGCGATGGCCTCTGAATCGCCGGGGAACACCTCGCTGATGAACTTGTCCCAGGCTGGACACCGGGCGGCGGGGTCGAACCTTACCGGCAGTTGAACGGGCGACAGGAAATCGGCTGAGTGTGGTGATAGCGAGCGTGTGTTTACGTCCAGCAAGCCGTTCTGGACGTTGACCTGATCCCTTGGCGGTGCGTCCCAAAGCAAAGGAGCGTCAATGGCGAGGTACTTCACGACTTCATCGGACTTATGGCTGCTCCACTTCGACGCCAGCCGCATGCGGGCCAGCAGACGTTTGACCTGTTGAGCGATTAGCGATGCGCCGTCGGGATGGTAGCAACCGCCCCGGTACACATAGAGCTTGCCGCCGGCGTCCCGCGCGAACCGGTATCGGACCGTGATCGCGTCGGCGATCTGGTGAACGCTGATGCTGTCGTCAGCATCTTCCGTTTCGAAGTCGGCGCCTACCAGCAACTCCAAGACCTTCTCCGGCCCGATGTTGGCGAGCAGATCATCGATGCCCTTGCCCTGGGCGATGTCCCAGGTGACGAACGCGACTTCTGCGCCCCGCATCCGCAACTCGCGCGCCAACAGATTGCGGGCGATCTCAACCTGTTCGTTTTTCTCGGCGTCCGCGTCAAAGGCGATGATCACGCGGCGGCCTTCCCATGTGACGAGATCGAAATCGGGGATCACACCCTTCACATCGCACCGGTCGCCGTTCGGTCCAGTGGTCTTGCCGACCGTGCCGCGCCAGTTCCAAACGCCCGCCAATCCGAGCGGCACAAATCGGGGAGCGGTTGATTCGTGGTTGGCGAGACGCCAGAGTGCCAGCGTCTTGAACTCGCCCTCGGTCATGATCACCGGTGTGGCGACTGCCTTCACCAAGTTCTGGGACGTGCCCGGAACGAAGTAGATCATGTTCTTTCGGCCAGGCGGCGACAAGTATTTCCCCCACTCCTTCGGTTTTCCGTCCTTGTACTCTATGTCGGGGTGATCGCGACGCAGCCGCCACTCGCGGACGCGGGACTCGCCGGGCAGGAAGTATGGGATCGCCAGCCCCTCGTAAGAAGCGTGATCATGTCGGCCCACGAGGAGGCGCCCAGTAGCGGAATCCACGCGCCGGACTCCTGCTGCCTCGGCGAGTTGCATGTCAATCCATCGGCGCGCCAGGTTCGCGTAATCGCCGTCGGTGAGGGTGCTGCCGGTTTCCGGGATCGTGGTGGGCAAAGAATTGCTCAGCATCCGGCACCCGGTCTCGCCGACCCATGAAGACCGGCCTCGGTGAAGGCGATCCGAAGATGGCTGATCATCCGATAAACTGTGGCCCTGGAAATCCCCGCGCGGCGGCCTACGTCGGCTGCTGAATGATCTGCGAGCATCCGGCAAACAACCCGTTGGTCGGGTCGGAGACCATCCAAGACCCGTAGGACATCTATCCGCAGATTGACGGTGTCGATCTCACGGTGGACATGGGTAGGCACGCATTCGTCCGGTTGGGCCTGTCTCTTTTCCGCGCGCAGTCGTCGAATGGAGGAGGTCATTTGGTTCGCGACGATGCGTTCGATAAATGTCTTCAGGGAAGACCGACTGGAGTCAAAGACGGCCAATTTCCGCCAGACCTGTAGGGCGGCGTCTTGTTCAAGATCAGCCCGCTCGTCATCGGACAATCGGCAAGCCTTCGCAACCGCAGCAGCGCGAATGCCTGCGACGCGTCGGATGACGGGATAGGCGTCATCGAAGAATCGAGGGCAACCAGTCGTGCGGTCGCGCGCCGGTTTCTGAAAGTATCGCTTCATCCGTCCCCCTTTGGCCGAGGAGGAGTTCTTGAAGGTGGCGCCGAAAAAGCCAGCTCACAAACAAAACGGAGGACTGTGAGTTAGCCATTCCTGGCGTCACCCACAAGGACCTCCGCTTTGCGGCCAGTCTTTGTCTGGTGCTGAATCTACTTCTTTGCTATGCCGCTTGCTCGACTACGAGCTTAAACGGCATGCCGTATTTGACCTCGATCGACTCCAGCGTTCCGTCGCCGATTCGTGCCAGGTGATCAAAGAGTTCGATCACGGAGCTTTTCAAGGCGAAGTCCTCGATCGTCAACTCCGGGCGCGGCCCGTTTTCGCCGCCGATCTTGATGTCCTGGATAATCCTCGGCGCTGGCTGAAACACTGGCTCTCCGTTCCGGAGCACCAGTCCTTCAATGCGGCCGAAATTCAGGCGCTGCATTGCTTCAAGCAGATGCCTCCGAGGTTCAGAAAGTAATGCCTTGGTCGAGGTGCCTCTCATCGTGTTTCTCCGCGTAAAGAGTTTTTGCCAGATCGCAGTACAGGAAGGCTCGGAGGAAAGGAAGCGAAAAGATTCATCGCCCCGTCGATCTCTCTTTGCATCGCCCGGCCACAACCTTCATTCACAATCTACACCGCGACTGGCGCGCGGTCGAGATGGAAAATGCTGTGTTATGCCGGGTTATGCCCGGTTACGCCGGTGTTTTTTCAGAGGCCACGCGGGCGTTGCTGTATTAGTCGTACACGAGTCACGGGACCGCAGGACAAAACGGACTACTGGCTACGAGTCGGGTTCCTCTTGCGTGCCCTTACGCGTCCGAAGCGATGCTGTCGAGACCTGTGTCGGTCGTCCCTGTCCGACGCGCTTCAGCACTCCATCTCGCACCAACCGTTCGACCTGTCCAGAACTGCGCTCCAGGTATCTTGCCGCCGTGGCGATGCCCACGGACTGCTTCCCCTCGATCAGTCGCTCCAGGTCAGGTTCCACCCCTTTGGCCGTGCCGGCCGACGCGAAAGCGCCGGCATCACGGGCAGCGTGCCCAAACGCCTCATCCCAGTTCACCGCGAAATGTCCCTTGCCAGCGGCGGCCATCAGCGAGATTGTGACGATGCGACTTGTGGTAAGGATTCCGAGGTCCTCCCTGGACAGGTCCAAGATACGGGGCGTCAGCAGCGCGATCCAGCGCTCCCCTACGATTGGTATGAGCCGTCGGCACCGTGCCATTACCGAATCCTCGCTGCCGTTCGGTAGAGAAAGATACACGCCGACAAGGCCAACACCAGCAACGGACCTCTGCCCGACAGAGATCAATCCGTTGTCGTTTCGGAAATGGGCTCCGTCGATGCCGTTGTCCCTTCGAATCGCGTCCACGAGATGGGGAAGAGAGATCGGATATTCCCAGGTATCCTCGTCCGTCAAGAAGATCGGCTCATAGTGATAATCGTCGTCCTCAACTACCCCGACCTGGCCGGCGGGACCATCGTGGACATCGACGTCGGGGCCTGGGCCGAACCGCTTGGGCCTGGGTATGCGGTCCGCCTTCGAGGGCGGGCGCAAAATCCCCCGAGCGCGCAGGCCAGCCAGCTCGTCGGCCGAGCACGATGCGGCCTCAGAGTGCAGAATCACTGGCAACTCGATTGAGTCCACCAGTTTCAAGATTCGCTGGAGTAGGCTGTCGTTCAACTAGAATCTTCCAAATTCGCAGATATTCGAACACCGTCTCCGCATGTGTGGCGCGCTTGAAGGAAACCTTATTAGTCCCTGACAGGTGGACTCGCTTTCCTCGCTTGTCGTCGGTGAACGTGAACCTGAAAACGGCACGCTTGACTTGGTCTGCCCGGAGTTTCGCCTTCAGTTGGTTCATCAGTAGCGTCCCGAGGACGTTTCGAGATTTCACAACGAACGACGGCCCATATTCCTGGGGCAGGTCAAAGTGCAGCTCGACCAAGGCTGCTTCGTCGGTCCCTCTTGCTTCGACCTTGAATGCATCGCTGGCAATGACTCCAAGCTCAAGGCAGTTCGAGGCATCTGGACCCTCGAAAAAGGCCGCGTCTCCAAGACAACATTCGGCGAATCGCTGTCGCAGAGTCTCCTCTTCCTTCTCGAACTGGGTCTCGATCTCTACTTGACCCGTCTTGCTGTTGTAGCTGATGAAATCCTGTTGGGCAGGCCTCAAAACTGTCGGCAACACCTTCATCTTCTTTCGAGCCCGCCTGAGAGTCAGCACAGCCTGCGTCCGCTTTTCGTGGTACACGACAAAATTCACGTAGTCACCTTCCTCGTACGGAAGAACCAGGACGCTATCACTATTCTTGCGGCCCTTGAAATCAGCTGCCAGACGTTGGTAGAGCCGATCTGCTGCCTCTTTGACATCCTTTATGGGCCGGCCCTCCTTGCCCTGGTAGATCGAGAACCGCTCTGCTTTCTGGAGACTGCAATCCGCGTAGGCTCGGTCGAATGCATCCTCATGCCTGGCAAGCAGCTTTAAGCTCAGCGGCTCAACCGCCAGTTCTTCCTTTGGATCGGGAGGCTTTGCCAGCGTCGCGCAGGCCCGACGCAGGGCTTCGAGCCCATCCTCTGTGCAGAGGTCCCAAGCACGATAGAGCCCTTCCATGAAGCGATCTTTGTCTGGCCAATTCCGACTGAGGATGAGGTTCCTGACTCCATCTACGTCTAGGGACGAGATGTCTACCTTCAGGCCGCTTTTCCTGCGCTGGGTGTAGGCACGCAAGATCTCTTCGTGGCCATGGAATTTGGTCAGAAAGCGGTCAATGTTGAATTTCCGATGCTTAGCCATTGCCGCTAGGCCTCGTTGGTGCTGAAATCAGCAGTTGACTTCGCCAGTGGCTTTGACCAACGGCGTGGCCACCCGGGCAACAGCATTCAGGCAGATGAGCCGCGGAACTTGTGAGTTTAGATTCGCCTGAGGGCGCGAAGAACTGCGTCAGCAGTTTGGTCAACACCTGCTGCGCCACAATCGTTAGGCTGTGATGATCCCGCATACGAACCCAGCCGTCCTCGCAAGAGAAGCTTACGCGGAGTTGGTACGCCCGATCTGGCCCGAGCCTCCCCAATCCACGGGTACCTGGGCCTCTCTTTGATTCATACTACCAAACAACAGGATCTTGCGGAATTGTTTCGGCCCTTAGTGAGGGCAGCGAAGACCACCGATTTGGCCCGCGAGATCGACGAGACGTGGCACACCAGCCTCGCGATTACTTCCACTCTTCAGGTACCAGCGCGTGGTGCCCGATTCCACTCCACGGATCTTCTATCACCGCCGCCTGGTAGCGCTCATCCGGCAGATTTGCATGTTCCAAGACAATTATCTGGAAATTCGGTGCCAGTTCCGCGCAGACCGAGAAAAGCAGATCGAACATCCTCCCCACCGCATCCAGATCCGCGTCTGATTCGAGGGTCTCTTGAGTTGTTCCTGAAAGCGCCTTGTATTGTTGTGTCGAGGGAAAGTAGACCTGAGTCGGCTGATCCAACACCAAGAAGCCCGGCACTGGGCACTTGTTCTGCACGAAATGTTCGTGAAGCGCAAGCAAAGCCAACAGATGGCACCCGAGCCAGTTCTTACCGCCACCCATTCGCTGCATCGGAATCGGGCGCCCCGGCCGATCGGCAACTACGGTGAGGTTGTTGAGATCAAGCCTGTACGGCGCACGATGCTCAAGCTGAAGCAGTTCCGTCCATCCCGTCATTCGCAGTCCGATTCGATTGAGGATTGAAGCGAGAAGATCCTGCTCTCCGTCGTCGGCAAGCAGCTATTCCAAACGCTCGACTTCGGTCTCTGCCTGCCTCACCGCGCGTTGCAGCGTTTCCTGCTCATTGACCAGTTGGACCGTCTCGACATAAAGACTTACCCGGCCCGCAACGCGCGCCGCCCTGGCGTTTGCGTTTCGAAACTCCTCAGCGGCATCCTGTTCCGATAGCGCCGCCTCCAGCGCAAATTCCGCTTCCGCCAGTCGTTGCCGAGTAGTTTCGCGTTCGGTTTTCAGGTTGTCGACGTATTCTCGAAGTCTTGGGCGTTCCCCCTCCACCTGCTGCAGGTCGGAGCCCAAACGGCGCAAGCTCTCGTTAAGCGCGGAAACCGTTGGGACTTCGGCCGGGAGATCCGACGAACAAACCGGGCAGCGATGTGGCGCGTCAGCCCCATTGAAAAGCCGGATCGATTGCAGTCGCATCAACTGCTCCCCAGCCTCGCTTGCGTAAGCCTGAGCGTCACGTTGGAAAACCTCAGCGGCATCGATCTGCCTCTGAAAACCCTTGAATTCCTCCCGTCGCGTATCGGCCTGCCGACGAAGGTCCGCGAGCTTATCTTCTTCGACGAGCCGTGCGGCGGAGGGTGTCCACGTCAGAACAGTTCTGAGCGTCTCGACGATCTCCTCGGCGGTTCCGGCGGCCACATCGGACCTCAGGATCCCGACCTGTTGAGCTTCGGTGATGAGGCTCTGCCCGCGCGTCAGTTGGTCCGTTGCCACAAATTGCGCTTCCTCCAGATCTCGCGAAGCCAGTTTAAGGCGCCGTTTAGCGAGGCGCAGTTCATGTTCCAGGCGGACGCGCTCGGAATTAATCACCCCGAGGAAATATGGCAGCGTGTCTTTGATCGTTTGCGGAATTTGCTGTTCCAACTGCCGATGGAACAGCAATTCCTTGCTGGCGATGAGCCCCTGGGTCTGGAACAAGTAATAGACCGTGTGCCGGATCGTGCCTTCCAACTCATTCCGTGACTGACCAGCAGGGGGCATGTGCAGATTCGGAAGGATGCCGACCCGCTTGGAGAGATCCTTGATCACTGCTTCATCGTTTGAGTTCGGAATCAACCTGGACAAAGGAGGGGCCGTCAGAGACGCACCAACCTCATAATAGACTTGGCTCTGGCTGGCCGCGTTCTCTTTCGGCGCGGGCTTGGCGACAAGAACCTCAGTGTTGTCGCCGAACCTGAACACGACGGCGTACCAAGCCACGGTGTCGCGAATGACACCCTCCGGGATATTGAAAGTGGAGCGGCCCATACAATAGTCGACGATGTCGATGATCGCCGATTTGCCCGTCAAGGATCTCCCGGTGATGATGTTGACCGCGCCGGGCTTAAGAGAGACCTCGCGGACGGCCCCGGCGCGGTTATAGAGAATGATTGAGCGTATCTGCATAGTCATGGACGAACTCCCCACATCGCAAAAATCGTGGCATTGTCGCCGGCGTTCGCGAGCCACCGGCCCACGAACCGCGCTCGCTGCCTACAAGCCCAGGATTCTGAGTCGGTTGGCCACGGCAGCCGTTTAAGCCGTAAGTGCGGCGCCTGCAACGCCCCATTCGGCGCGAATGCCAGTAGCGCACCATTCGCGGCAAACAGTATGGCTTCACGAGTGTACGCGGCCACCGCAGCGCAACGTTCGGGAAAACCGACGCGGGCTTCCTGGTGCTGTTGAATCCACGGATGCATCTTGGTGGCGACCGTCCCCGGAAGCGATTCCCTGGTCGCTTTGTGTAACACGATAGGGAGCAGGAGAAACACGAGGGGATACGGCATGCCGCCAGGGCTGATTTCCATGAACCCAAGAACGCCTTCTCGAATCAGCAGCGCGCAGAAGGCAGGGTTGAATAAGTGTGCGATTTCGGGCGGCCGGTCGTTCCAGAGTCTCATGATGCGACACCTGATTCGGCGAGAATCTCGGAGAGTCGCTCAAGGAATTTGGGGTGCCACCAAACGCTCGGTGCGGGCTTGTTTGCCAGTATGTGGAAGCTCCCCCGCATGACGTAGAGCTCCGATACGTTCGGGCGAATCCTCAGATCGGCTGTCTTCAAGGAGTACATGTAATTCATGTTGTCCACGCCGCTCATCTCCTGCTCGATGGGCGTGGCCACGGACTGCTCCACCGTCTGGGCGTCGGCGCCCACATAGGTGGTGTTGATGAAGATTTCCGGCGG
>JAIQFJ010000258.1 GCA_020073325.1 Terriglobia bacterium
TAAGAAGGAGCCGGAAGCGCTCGACCGGATCCGCGAAGAGATCGCGCTGTGCGGCGATCAGAAACTCACTGAGATCGATGCGAACGCCGCGGAAGAAGACGCGCGCGCTCTGGCCGAGACAATCGCGCTCCGGCTGCAAGCGTCGCTGATGCTGCGCTTCAGCCCCGCGGGCGAGGCGTTTCGCGCGTCGAGGATCGACGGCCGCTGGGGCCGCGTCTTCGGAACACTGGCCCCCGCAATTGAGTTGCGACCGATTCTCGAAAACGCATTCTAATAAGAGAACATGAATCTGCTGACCCCTTACACCCTTCGCGGCGTCACTCTGCCGAACCGCATTGTCGTTTCTCCGATGTGCCAATATTGCGCCACCGACGGATTCGCCGACGACTGGCATCTGGTCCACCTGGGCAGCCGCGCGGTCGGAGGCGCCGGGCTGGTTTTCGTCGAAGCGACCGCAGTGACACCGGAAGGACGCATCACCCCTGGCGACATGGGCCTGTGGGACGACGCGCACACGGAGCCGCTGGCGCGGATCGCGCGATTTGTTTCGCGCATGGGGTCCGTCCCCGCGATTCAGCTCGCGCACGCCGGTCGCAAAGCGAGCTGTCTGCCTCCTTTCAAAGGCGGCGCGCGCATTACCGATCCCGCGCAGGGCGGATGGACGCCGATCGCGCCGAGCCCGATTCCGTTTGTCGAGACCGACCCGCCGCCTGCTGAACTTGACGAGGCCGGGATCACGCGCATTGTCGATGCGTGGGTCGCCGCGGCACGGCGCGCGATCGAGGCCGGGTTCCGGATCATCGAGATTCACAACGCGCATGGGTACCTGCTGCACGAATTTTTGTCGCCGCTGAGCAACCGGCGAACGGATCAATACGGCGGATCGCTCGAAAATCGCATGCGCCTGTCGCTGCGCGTGGCGAGCGCGGTACGCCGCGTCCTGCCCGACTCGATGCCGCTGTTCGTACGCATTTCCGCCACCGATTGGGCCGAAGGCGGCTGGGACCTGGACCAGTCCATCGAACTGGCGAAGTGTTTGAAACAGATCGGCGTCGATCTGATGGATTGCTCCAGCGGAGCGCTCATTCGCACGGCGAAGATTCCCTTCGGCCGCGGTTTTCAGGTCCCCTTCGCCGCCGCGATTCGGGAAAAGGCCGGCATCCCGACCGGCGCGGTCGGCATGATCACGGAGCCGAACGAGGCGAACGAAATCGTCACCAGCGGCAAGGCCGACCTGGTGTTCCTCGCCCGCGAAATGCTGCGCGAGCCATATTGGGCACTGAAAGCCGAGGCCGCGCTCGGCGCCGAGCCGCATTGGCAGATTCAATACGGATACGCCGCGAAAATCTTTCCGCCGAAATCCTGATGGCCGCGACCATCATCTTCATCGCCACCTACTTCGTCCTGGCGATCGGCCGCTTTCCCGGCCTGCGCCTGGACCGCACCGGCGCGGCGATCATCGGGGCGAGCCTGATTGTCGCCTTTGGCGTTCTGAAGCTGGACGAAGCCTACGCCGCGATTCACATGGATACGATCGTGCTGCTGTTCGGCATGATGATCGTGGTGGCGAATCTGCGTCTTTCGGGATTTTTCACGCTGGTCAGCGAATGGGTAGTGGAGCACGCGCATGCCCCGCTGACGCTGCTTTCGGCGATCGCGGTGGTCTCTGCTGTGCTCTCCGCATTTTTCGTGAATGACACGGTGTGCATCGCGCTCGCGCCGCTGGTGGCGGAGGTGACGAAATCGCTGCGCCGCAACCCGGTGCCGTATCTGTTGGCGCTCGCGATGTCGTCGAATATCGGCAGCGTGGCGACGCTGACGGGAAATCCGCAGAACATGCTGATCGGAAGTTTTTCGGGGATCGGCTATACGACGTTCACGCGCGCTCTTGCTCCGGTCGCCGCGATCGGCCTGGTGGTGTGCGTCGCGATTCTGTGGCTGATCTACCGGGACGAGTTCCGGGGCGGGGAAATCGTCCAGATTCCGCATCGGGCCATCGAGATCGATCGCGGACTGATGTGGAAATCGCTCGCGGTCACCGCGGCGATGGTGGTGTTTTTCTTTCTCGGCTGGCCGATTGCCGAAGTCGCGATTGTCGCCGGCGCGGTTCTGCTGATCACGCGGAGAATCTCGCCGCTCGACGTTTATGCGCAGGTCGACTGGGGGCTGCTGGTGATGTTCGCGGGCCTGTTCATCGTGGTGGCCGGCGTCGAGAAAAGCTCGCTCGAGCAGACGCTGGTGGCAGTGGCGTCGCGATCGCATCTCGATAACGGCGCCGCACTCAGCGCGATCGCGGCGGCGCTGTCGAACCTGGTCAGCAATGTCCCGGCGGTGCTGGTCTTCAAGCCGTTCATCGCGCATTTACAGGATCCACAGCTGGGATGGCTGCGTCTGGCGATGGCGTCGACGCTCGCGGGCAATCTCACGATTCTCGGTTCGGTGGCGAACCTGATCGTTGTGGAACGCGCGCGCAGCGTCGTCGAGATCGGGTTCTGGGAGTATTTTCGAACCGGCGCGCTGGTGACCGTCGCGACGATGCTGATCGGCGTCTGGCTGTTACATTAAAAAAATGCGCATCCCGATGTATCAGGTCGACGCTTTCACCAGCCAGCTCTTCCGAGGCAATCCGGCGGCGATCTGTCCGCTCGAAAAATGGCTGCCCGATGAAACGCTGCAATCGATCGCCGCGGAAAACAATCTGGCGGAAACGGCTTACTATGTCCGCAATGGCAGCGGCTATCATCTGCGCTGGTTCACTCCCGGCGTCGAGGTGGATCTGTGCGGCCACGCGACGCTCGCGACCGCATACGTGATTCTGGCGATCCGCGGCGAATCCAAAGCCTCGCGCCTGTCGTTTCAATCGAAGAGCGGAGAACTCATCGTCGAGCGCGAAGGCGATCTCTACGCGCTCGATTTTCCGTCGCGCGCACCGGGCGAAGTCGCGGTGGATCCGGGCCTGGTGGACGCGCTCGGCGCGAAGCCGAAGAGCATCCTCGGCGCGCGCGATTATCTGTGCGTTTACGAGACTCAAGAAGAAGTGCTCGCCCTGAAACCGAATATGGACAAGCTGGCGGCCACCGATCGTTTTGCCGTGATCGTCACCGCGCCGGGCAAGGATTGCGATTTCGTGTCGCGATTCTTCGCGCCGGCCAAAGGCGTGCCCGAGGATCCGGTTACCGGATCGGCGCACTGCACGCTGATTCCGTACTGGTCGAAGCGGCTCGGCAAGACGACGCTGCATGCGCGCCAGGTGTCGAAGCGTGGCGGCGAGCTGTTCTGCGAAGATCGCGGCGAGCGCGTCACGATCGCGGGCAAGGCTGTCAAATTCCTCGAGGGTTTCATCGAAGTAAACTGAATCTTGCCCCGCGTTTCGATTTTTGTCACCTGCATTGTCGATCAGGTTTTCCCGCGTGTCGGGATGGCCATGGCGGAGGTTCTGGAGCGCGCCGGCTGCGAAATCGATTTTCGTCCCGACCAGACCTGCTGCGGGCAACCGGCGTTCAACAGCGGCTATCCCGAGGAGGCTCGGCGAGTTGCCGATCATTTCGCGCGCGTGTTCGACGGGGCTGAATACGTCGTCGTGCCCTCGGGGTCCTGCACATCGATGCTACTGCATCACGGTGGGGCCGGCAGTCGTGCCGGCGAGGTGGCAGCCATGCCGCCTTCGCGTCTTTCGGTATACGGTGCAGAAGCCGGCAATGCTGCCGGCTCGCCGGCACGGCCGCCGGCCCCACGGATCTTCGAGTTTTCGACATTCCTCACGGACGTTCTGAAAATCGACGACGTCGGCGCAAGCCTAGACCGGGTCGTGACGTATCACGATAGCTGCCACGCACTCCGCGAACTCAAGATTAAGGACGCGCCGCGCCGCCTTCTCTCCAAAGTCCGAGGACTCCGCCTCGCCGAAATGGACGCCGCCGAAGAATGCTGCGGCTTCGGCGGCACGTTCTCCGTCAAATTTCCCGACGTTTCCGGCGCCATGGCGCGCACTAAAATCGAATCGATCGAGCGCACCGGCGCCGACACCGTCGTGTCCATCGACTCGAGCTGCCTGATGCAGCTTCAGGGCGTGCTGAGCCGCGCCGGATCGAAAATCCGCACGATGCATCTTGCCGAGGTGCTGGCTTCGCGATGAAATTCGTCCAAATTCAGGAAGCGCTCGGCGACGCGCGGCTTCAAAACGCGATCTACTCCGCGACGGCTCGCATGGCCGAGGGTCGCAGGATTCGGGTCGCCGAAATGCCCGACGAGTTTCAGGAACTCCGCCAGCGCGCCCACGACATCAAACAGCACACGCTCGATCACATCGATGAATATCTGGAGGAGCTGGAGCGCAACGTCGTCGCGCGCGGCGGCCATGTGATCTGGGCGAACACCGGCAAAGAGGCCAGCGACTTCATCGTCGATCTTGCCCGCCAGCGCGGCGTGAACCTGATCGTCAAATCGAAGTCGATGACGTCGGAAGAGATTCATCTCAACGACGCGCTCGAAAGCAATGGCATCGAAACCGTTGAGACCGACCTGGGCGAATACATCATCCAACTCGCGCACGAAAAGCCGTATCACATCATCGCGCCCGCGCTGCATAAGACGATCGGGCAAGTAACTGAAATCCTTCAGGCGCCGGCCGATTCGACGGCGGAACAACTCACCGCGCTCGCCCGCGCGAAGCTTCGCGAAAAATTCTTGCAGGCCGGCATCGGAATCACCGGGGCGAATTTTCTGATCGCCGATTCAGGCGCGGTGGTCGTGGTCGAAAACGAGGGCAACGCGCGCCTGTCGAGTTCCGCGCCGCGCATCCACATTGCGCTCGCCGGATTCGAAAAAGTCATTCCGCGCGCGCAGGATCTGGAGGTTTTCCTCCGAGTCCTGGCCCGCAGCGCCACCGGACAGAAGCTCAGCGTCTACACTTCGTTTCTCGCCGGCCCGCGCCGCGAAGGCGAGCCGGACGGACCAGACGAGTTTTATCTGGTCCTGCTCGACAACGGCCGTTCGCGCGTGCTGGCCGACCGCAACAAGCGCCACTCGCTCGCCTGCATCCGCTGTGGAGCCTGCCTGAACCACTGCCCGGTGTATCGCAAGATCGGCGGCTATTCCTACCCGTGGGTTTACTCCGGCCCGATCGGAAAAATCCTCACGCCGCATTTCATCGACGCGCCGTGGCTGCCGTTCGCTTCGAGCCTGTGCGGAGCCTGCGCCGAAGTTTGCCCGGTGAAAATTGACATCCCGAAAATCCTGCTGGAACTGCGCGAGGAAGCGCCCAAGAGCAGGGCAGAGAAGCTCGCGATGCGGATGTTCGCGTGGGTGATGACGCATCCGCGCATCTACGAAAAATTCAGTTGGGTGCGGCGGATGAAAAAACTTCCGGCCGCGGGACCCCTGAAAGCCTGGCTCGAACAGCGCGACCTGCCGGATCTGCCCCAGCGCAGTTTTCGCGAGCAATGGCGGGATCGCAGATGACGCCCCGCGATCAAATGCTCGCCACGATTCGCAATGCCCTGGGACCCGCCGGTTCCCAAAATGAGCACCAACCGGCGCGCCCCGCGGATCGCGCGCGCGCTGCAGCGACCGCCGCCCAGTTTGAAGAATCCTTCAAAGTTCTCGGCGGTGAGGTTTTCCACGCCGCGAACATCGATGAAGCTCGCGCGACGATCGATCGCATCGTCGCAGGCCGATCCTACCTTGCCAGCCCCGCGCCGATCGTCGAAGCCTGCGGATTCTCCACACCGTTTTCCCGCGAGGCTGCGGCCTCCGCTCACTTCGGGATCAGCTCCGCCGACTTCGCCCTGGCCGACACCGGCTCGCTTGTATTTCTCTCCGAGTCCGGAGAATCGCGGCTGATTTCTTTACTGCCGCCGCATCATATCGCGGTCCTCGAAAAAGACAAAGTCGTCTCCGGACTGGACCAATTATTCGCGCGCGTGCCGCATCCCGCCGCCCGGTCCAGTTCCATGGTGATCGTCACCGGACCCAGCAGAACCGGCGACATCGAAATGCGCCTGGTGCGCGGCGTTCATGGCCCGGGTGAAGTTACTGTCATAATTGTGGACGATGTAACGCGCCGTTAACGACGCGCATCAATCAACAATATGAGATATTTACCAGCGGTTTTAGCACTGGCGTTTTCAGGGATGGCTTTCGGACAGGCCGGCGAGCTCTGGTTCAATTATGGAGAATCGCTCCTCTCTAACAACGGGATCGGCACCGCCAATGCGTTCGGCGGCTCGCCTAACGACATCAAGCTCGATGACGGCTACCGCTTCAGTTTCCGCTTCGGATTTAATGTCGGAGACCACATGGGCTACGAAGTTCAGTATGCCTTCAACCACACGCAGTTCGACGTCGGCGGACAGAAGAGCGCGATGCATTTCCATCAGGGCGGCGTGAACGCGCTGTATTATCTGACTTCGGACAAGATCAAGGTGCGTCCGTTCGCCACCGGCGGCGTCCAGTTTGACGATTTCATTCCTCCCGGCGGCGGCATCAACTACGGCAGCCAGAACAAATTCGGCGCAAACTTCGGCGGAGGCGTGAAGGTCCACGTCAAAGGCATGTGGGCGGTCCGCTTCGATGTGCGCGAATATGTGAGCGGGAAACCGGATTTCGGAGCCCTGGCCGGAGCCTCGGGAGCCTTATGGCAAACCGAAGTCTCGGGCGGAATCGGAGTCGGATTTTAGAAACAGCCCCGTCCGTCAGGACGGGGTTCTTCTTGCGCCTGCCTACTTGCGCGCGCCGCGCTGCGGGCTCTTCAGCTTCGACTGACGCCGCTTGTGCGCCTTGCGCTTGGGCTTGCTGATGATGAAGGTGCCGCTGCCCTGATATTCCGCTTGATACAATTTTTCGTTCGCCATGTGAGTTTTCATTGTACCGTGTACGATAAAGATGGTGGGACATCACCACGGCCATTCGCATCCTCATCCCGGTAAGGGACGGGTGCTCTTTGTATCGCTCGGGCTGACCGCGGCTTTTGTCGTTCTCGAAGCCGTCGCCGGAATCCGCTCCGGCAGCCTGGCGCTGGTCTCCGACGCCGGCCACAATTTCACCGACGCCTTCGCGCTCCTGCTGGCTGCCATCGGATACTACCTGCAATCCCGTCCGGGCGATCACGTCAAGACTTTCGGATACCAGCGCGCCGGAGTGCTGGCCGCCTTCGCCAACGCAGTCACACTGGTGCTGGTCGCCGTGTTCATCTTTTATGAAAGCTGGCAGCGGCTGATTCATCCCGAGCCGGTCGCGCCCGTCACCATGATGACCGTCGCGTCCATCGGCCTCGTGCTGAATCTCGGGATCGCATTCGGCATCGGCGACGGACACGACCTGAACCTCCGCGCCGCGTGGCTCCACATGATGGGCGATGCGGCCAGCTCCGCCGCGATCATCCTGGGCGCCATCGCGATTCGCTACACGGGCTGGCTCGCGATCGACCCGGTTCTTTCCATCCTCATCGGAGCCGGCATCGTCTGGTCGGCCTGGGGGATCATTCGGGATTCTCTCAACATTCTGCTCGAAGGCTTGCCGAAGGGCCTGCAACTCACCGACGTCGCGCGCGAAATGGGAGCGATCCAGGGCGTGATCGACGTCCACGATCTGCACATCTGGAGCCTCGGCTCGGACGCGCACGCCTTGAGTTGCCACGTGCTGATCGAGGACATGCCTCCGTCCTCCAGCGATTCGATCCTGCGCTGCATCAACACCGTCCTGTGCGATCGCTTCGCGATCCACCACACCACGATTCAGTTCGAACACATCCGCTGCGCACTTGCCGATACGTCCTGCACGGTGGTTAAACACCAGCATTAGCTGGTCGACCGATGAGAAAATAAGAGTGTGAAGCGCATCGCCGTTCTTGCTTCGGCCGCAGCCGTACTGGTCGTGGTACAGGTTGCCGCTCAGGTTCGAGACATCAAGCCCGGCTTCAACATCTTTTCGCCCGAACAGGACGTCCAGATGGGCAGGGAAGCCGTCAAGGAGATCGAGCACACCAAGCCGATCCTGCATAATGACGACGTCGACGTGTATCTCTCGCGCGTCGGCCAGCGGCTCGCCCAGTCGCGGCATGCGGGCGAGTTCCCGTTTCGCTTTCACGCCGTCAACGACAAGGTGGTCAACGCCTTCGCCTTTCCCGGTGGACCCGTTTATGTAAACTCCGGCCTGCTGGCGTCGATCGATAGTGAAACCGAGCTCGCCGCGGTCCTGGCACACGAAATGTCGCACGTCGCGCTGCGGCATGGGACGCATCAAGCCACCAAATCGATCCCCATTGCGGCCGCCGCCGCCTTCTTCGGAGCCATGATTGGCGACGATTCGACGCTCTCGCAACTCACCCAGTTCGGCATCAACTTCGGCGCCCAGTCGATGCTGCTGCATTACTCGCGCGAAAGCGAAAGCGAAGCCGACCTGAACGGCGTCCTCATCCTGCACGACACGGGTTACGACCCGCGCGGCATGGCTCGTTTTTTTGAGCGGCTCGAAGCCGAAGGCACACAGCCGTCGGGCGCCGCCACGTTCCTCTCCGACCACCCTTCGCCCGGAAATCGAGTCGAGGTGGTCGATCGCGAAATCCGAATGCTTTCTCATACCCCAACCCACGAAACCGACCCGCGAGCCTTCGCGCGCGTCCAGCGAATCGCCTCGCATCTGGCAGCTCACGCGGCAGGTGACGTCCGTTGAGCTGGGACGCGCTGCTGTTCGACTTCGACGGCGTCCTGGCCGACACCGAGCCCGTCCACTACGCCTGCTGGCGCGAGATCCTGCAACCCTACGGAATTCAACTCGATTGGGGCTTTTATCAAAAGCAATGCATTGGAGTTTCAGACCGCCTGATGATCCACACCCTGGCGGCCGAACGAGTGCCACCGATCCCGTTTGAAGAGATCTGGCCCGAATACGAACGCAAACAGATCCTGTTCCGCGAGCGCCTGGAGGCCAGCCCGCCGTTTCATGTCGAGACGGTCGAGCTGATTCGTAATCTGTCAGCACAGTATAAGTTAGCCGTGGTTTCTTCAAGTGGAAGAACCGAAGTAGAGCCGCCCCTCGAGCGCGCCGGATTCCGCTCCTGTTTTGAGACACTCGTCTGCGGCCGGGAAGTCGCCAACCTGAAACCGGCTCCGGACCCGTATTTAAAAGCCGCCGAACTCCTGGGCGCGCGCCGTCCGCTGGTGATCGAAGATTCCGAGGCCGGCGTCACGGCAGGTCGAGCCGCGGGATTCGAGGTCCTGCGGGTAAGCGACGCGAAGTCGGTCCCAACCCAAGTCCGCGCACATTTGCTGGTTCGCTAATGGCGCTTCTGATAACGGATATTATGTTAACTATGATCCCGACGCCTTGGCGATGGCGGAGGCTGGATTGGTTCCCGACCCCAGCAGCCGGATTGCCCTGAATTTGCCCGACTCCGCGAGGATCGGCTCCTTTACCTCGACCCGCAGGCTGTTTGAGCTCGACCATTGGCGAGCCGCCAACGAGCCGCCGTAGGTTTTGCGGCACTCCATCAGAAAATGATTCAGCACCTCTTCAGGCCCGACGTTCA
>JAIQFJ010000259.1 GCA_020073325.1 Terriglobia bacterium
AACACGCTGATCGCGGGCGGCGGCGATCTGGCCTATGGCGACGGCGGCAGCGCCACACTCGCGCGCCTGAACCATCCCGCGGGAGTCGCCATCGACAGCTCCGGCAACATGTATATCGCCGATCGCGACAATCACCGCATCCGTCGAGTCGCGCCGGAGGGTACGGTTTCGACGGTCGCCGGTACTGGCGATGCAGGCAACGGACCCGACGGGCTTCTCGCCACACTCTCCGCGCTGGATGCGCCCACATCGGTCGCCGTGGATTCGAGCGGAAACGTCTATATCGCCGACACCGCGAATCAGCGCGTCCGCGTACTTACGCCCAACGGCACGATCGGCGGCGTCGCGGTCGCGACGCTCGGCACGCCTTCCTACGTTCTGCCGGATCAGAACGGCGATCTCTACGTTTCGGACAGCGCCAATGGGACGATTCTCAAGGTCACTCCCAACGGTACGTTCGTCGCCGCCGCGAATCTCCAATCGCCGCGAGGCCTCGCGCTCGATGCGAACGGCGCGCTCTACTTCACCGAGGTCGACGGAAAGCACGTGAAACGCCTCGATCCTTCGGGCGCCGTCACGCTGCTCGGCGAAGGCGTCTGGAGCATCCCGCGCTCCGTCGCCGTCGATAGCGGAGGCAGCGTTTTCGTCGCCGACACCGGACTTCAGCAGATCCTGCGGATCGATCCATCGGGACTGATCACGCGCCTCGCCGGCACCGGAGCCGCCGGATTTTCGGGCGACGGCGGCGACGCGCTCTCCGCGCAGCTCGGGTTTCCCTGGGACATCGCAATCGGGCCGAACGGCACTCTCCTGATCGCCGATCTCGATAACAACCGGATTCGCCAGCTTACTCCGGGGCCGCCTTCGGCCACGCCGCCGGTCGCGATCCTCAACGTGGTCAATGCCGCGAGCCTTCAGCCTGGGCCGATCGCGGCCGGGATGCTGCTCGATCTGTTCGGCGCGGGAATTTCTTCGGCGGATGCCGCGCAGGTGCTGTTCAACGGAATCGCTGCATCCATCCTCTACGCCGATGCGGCGCGTCTGTTGGTCCGCGCGCCTCCTGAAATTGCGGGACACCCGGGCCTGCGCATCGAGGTGTTCAATAACAACGCGCGGATCGGAGAAATTTCCGCCGCGATCGCGACTGCGGCGCCGGCGCTGTACATGAGCGCACCCGGCCAGGCGATGGCGCTCAATCAGGACGGCACCGCGAACGCTCCCGCGAATCCCGCCGCGCGCGGATCGATCGTCGTGCTGTTCGGCACGGGTGAAGGCGTCAGCGGCGCCGACGCCACCGTTTCGATCGGCGGCTACAACGCCGATGTTCTCTACTCTGGCGACGTCGAAGGCTACCCCGGCCTGTGGCAGATTAACGCTCGCGTCCCCGCCGGCTATGTGGCTCCCGGGAATCTCGCTGTTGTCGTTTCGATCGCAGGCGCGTCCACGCAACCCGGTGTGACGATCGCGGTCAACTGATCCCGCGGTCTAAAATACCCAGGTGTCCTCCGCGGATTTCGACATCCTCCATCGTCAGGTCATTTCCTGCGAGCGCTGCCCCAGGCTCCGCGAATATTGCATCGAAGTCGCGCGCGTCAAACGCCGGGCTTTTCGCGATCAAACCTATTGGGGACGCCCCGTGCCCGGCTTCGGCGATCCTCGCGCGCGCCTCTTCGTCATCGGACTGGCCCCCGCGGCCCACGGGGGCAATCGCACCGGCCGCGTCTTCACCGGCGACCGGTCCGGCGATTTTCTTTACCGCGCTCTCTACGAAACCGGGTTCGCATCGCAGCCCCAAAGCATTTCGCGCGACGACGGCATGAAACTCAAGGACGCCTACATCGCCGCCGCCGTGCGCTGCGCTCCTCCCGACAACAAGCCCGCGCCTGACGAGTTTCGCAACTGCCGGCCTTACCTGGAGCGCGAAATTGATCTACTGAAACGCGCGCGCGTGGTGGTCGCACTCGGAAAAATTGCCTTCGACACCTATCTCGGAATTCTGCGGGATCGCGGCCAGATCCGCAGCCGCGCCGCGTTCACCTTCGGGCACGATGTCGAACACGCGCTGTCCCCGGTGCTGATCAGTTCCTATCACCCCAGCCAGCAAAACACGTCGACCGGAAAACTCACCGCCGAAATGCTGCACAATGTGTTCCAGCACGCTCGAAACATCATCGAGAAAAAATGATCCGCAGCATGATTCAAAGCCTGGAACGATATTTCGAATTCGATCGCCTGGGGACGAACTGGCGCACGGAAGTTCTGGCGGGCGCCACCACGTTCGTGACGATGGCCTACATCATCTTCGTCAACCCGTCGATCCTGCACGAAGCTGGTATGCCGTTCGAGGCCGTGCTCGCGGCCACGTGCCTGTGCGCGTCCTTCGCCAGCATCCTGATGGGAGCCTTCGCGCGTTACCCCATCGCCATGGCCCCCGGCATGGGCCTCAACGCGTATTTCACCTACACCGTCGTCAAGGGGATGGGCGTCGCGTGGCAGACCGCGCTCGGCGCAGTGTTCATCTCGGGCGTTGCATTTTTTCTGCTGACGCTCGTCGGGATCCGCCAACTGATCGTCGAAGCGATCCCCGGCGAACTCTACGCCGCCGTCGCCTCCGGCATCGGACTCTTCATCGCGATGATCGGCCTCCGCAATGCCGGCATCATCGTGCCGAGCCCCGCGACGCTCGTGACCCTCGGCAATTTGCGCGACCCCAACACGATCCTCGCCTGCTTCGGCCTTCTTCTGATCACCGCGCTGCTCGCGCGCGATGTCAAGGGCGCGATGCTAATCGGCATTCTGGTCACCACCGCCGCCGGCGCGCTCTTCGGACTCGTCAAATGGAACCCCGGCCCGTATCATCTCTCCGGCATCGCCGCCACCGCCGGAAAACTCGACATCCGCGCCGCGTCGAAGCTCGGCGGTCTCGAAATCGTTTTCGTGTTCCTCTTTGTCGATCTCTTCGATAATGTCGGAACGCTGGTCGGCGTCGGGAAGAAAGCCGGCCTGTTCGACGAATCGAACCGCATCCCGCGCATCCGCCGCATCCTCTTTGCCGACGCCACAGCGACCATCGCCGGATCGCTCGCCGGAACTTCAACCGTCGTGAGCTACATCGAGAGCGCCGCCGGAGTCGTCGCCGGAGGACGCAGCGGCGTCACGTCGATCGTCACGGGAGTGTTCTTCCTGATCGCGCTCTTCATCGCGCCGGTGGTCGGAGCCGTCCCCGCCTCGGCCACCGCGCCCGCTCTGATCATCGTCGGGTCGCTCATGATGTCGCAGATCGGCGAGATCAACTGGAAAGATCCCGCCGTCGCGATTCCTTCATTCCTCACGCTCATCGCGATCCCGCTGACGTTCTCGATCGCCAACGGCCTCGCCTTCGGCTTCACCGCCTACGCGCTGCTGCGCGCCCTGCGCGGCGAATTTCGAAAAACGCACTGGCTGGTGTGGATTCTCGCCGCTCTTTTTATCGTGCGATTCTTCTATTTGGGGAAATCGTGAAAATGGTTCAGTTCACCTGCAACATTTGCGGTGCATGGAACGAAGTGGAACACTTCGCGACCGAACCGGCGACGTGCGCGTGCGGCTCCAATGTTCGCCTGCGCGCGCTGATCCACCTCCTCTCGATGGAGCTTTTCGGCCGCAGCCTGATCCTTTCCGAATTGCCGATTCTCAAATCGATCCGTGGCCTCGGCATGACCGACCAGGAATGCTACGCGAGATTCCTGGCACAAAAGTTCGACTACACCAACACGCATTACGACCGCGAGCCGCAACTCGATTTCACCGAGCCGCATTCAGGGCTCGAGAACACGTGCGACTTCATCCTCTCCGCCGACGTTCTCGAACACATCGCCCCGCCCGTCGAGCGATCGCTCGAACAAGTGGCGGGCCTGCTCAAGCCCAACGGATTTTTCGCTGTCACCATTTTCTGCAATGCGGAAGATCGCCTCCGCGAGCACTACCCCGGCCTGCACGACTTCCGCATCGTACGCCTCGGCAACTCGATGGTCGTCGTGAATCGCCGCCCCGACGGATCGACCGAAATTCACGAGGATCTCGTGTTCCACGGCGGCTCCGGAGCGACGCTCGAGATGCGCGAATTCGGAATGACGGCGCTTAAGTCGAAGCTGCTCGCCGCCGGTTTTCGCGATGTGCGGTTTCTTTCGGAAGATGTTCCCGAAATCGGAGTCCTGTTCGATCACGACGTTTCTCAGCCGCTGATCGCCGCGAAGGCTCCGTTCACGATGAGCCGGGCCGCCATCGCCGAACTGATGGATCAATATGGTTCGATCCTCGATGCCGAGCGCCGGTCGATGGAGCGCGGCGCGACCCTTGCCCGCCAGATCGCGCTCGCTTCGAAATCGCGCTGGCTCCGGTTGGGAAGAAGACTCGGCGTCGGCCCGAGATTCGACTAGCACGCGCTGCTACTCCATCATCAGCACGAAATGCTGCCCGCGCGGCAGCACCACCACGTCGCCAATCGTCTCCACCTTCGATTCGACTCCGTCAATCTCCACCCTGCGCGGCAGCCGATCCATACGCGCCAGCGCCCGCGCCCCGCTCTGATAGGCGAATTCAATCCCGCCCGTTACCACGGACGCCGACTTCAACTCGCCGTTGAACGCCACCACGCGCGCCGCCGGAGCCTTCGGCGACATCTCCACCACATGCGCTCCCTTCGGCAGCCACACCGTCGAGTCGTCCGCGAACGGCCACACCTTCCCGTCGACCAGTGCCGCGCCCTTCCATGGCACGCCCGCTCCGCGGCGCGAATCGATCACCAGTTTTCCACCCGTCTGCTCCACCCGATCGACCGTCGCCGCCGCCGATGACAGCAGCTTCCAGTCCTGCCGCAGAATCGAGTTTTCGAAATACAGCGCCACCCGCGGAAAAGACTCCGACGCCATGTGGACCAGCTCAAACAATTCCGTCCCGGTTTGTTGTTTGGTCGGATACACGTCCTGATAGCGCTCGACGATGTTGATATCGATCGCCAGTTTCTCCTGCGCCGGCGTCAGCCCGCGATACCGGCCCGCGATTTGCGGATACCGCGCCGGCCCCAGATTCCAGATCGTCGCCGGATCCTCAATCAGGAACGTAAAGTCGTGCGAGGAAAGCATCGGCAGCACGCGCGACACATCGGCCCCGATCTTTTCCCGCATCGTTGTATCGAAGCGGTCGTCGACATGCGTCAGCGCCAGATCGAGATGCGGCTTCACGCGGCGGATCTGCTCGATCTCGCCGATCCACTCCGTCTGCTCGCGCCGGGCGAGTTCTGCGCGAAACTCGAGAAACTTCGCCATGGCCGCGCCGTCTTTCGCGCGCGGCCCGAACAGCTCCATCGGGTCGAACCCCGCCGACGCGTGAAATTCCGCCCGCACATCGTCATTCATCGGCGTAAACCGAGCCGGATTCCCGATTCCTTCGAGCGATTCGAAATACAGCTCCGCCAGATTCCCGCCGTCCCAATCGAACCGCGTCAACACATCGCGCAACCCCGCCGCGACCGCGCGCGCCGCATCGCGATTGGTCAGGTTCATCAGCTTGCGCCAGTCGAGCTGAGCGTCCTGACCAAGCGCAGTTTTCTCCCGCCATTCCGGATGCTCGTCCCAGAATTTCTCGCTGACATGCGGCAGTTCGAGCCATGCATAAACCGAAATCGCCTGCCGGTGACACGCATCGATCAGCCGGCGCAAGTATTCATCGCCCTGCGGATCGCGATCCCAGTAATGCCACGCCGCGACATGCAGCGCCCCGATGCCCGCCTCGCGCCACTTCGCCGCGAAATAGTCGACGTCGATACGCGCGCGATACGCCGAATCGAAAAACGCCCACAGCCTTTGCGACCGGAACGGCGGCTCCAGTCCGAGATCCACCAGCGCCTGCGCTAAATATGGAAACCGGTCGTATCCATGCGCACCCGGCGGGGCCGCCACCCACAGGACCGCGCCCGATTCTCGCCGGAACCCTGCGATCAGCGGCGCGCCGCTCCATCGCTCCCGCGCAAAGATCCGAGCGTCGCCCGGAATCTCGAACACCGGCAGTTCGAGCGACTTTTCCCAAACAATTCTCAGTTTCGGCGCATGCACATCCTCGACACTCGACGCGATCACGTGCGGCTTCACCGACGCGCGAAACCCGAACGACGATGCCAGCGCCGATTCTCCTTCGAGCACCAGAATCGTCCCATGCTCCACGCGATTCGCCCATTCATCGAACGGCACGCTGGTCCCTGCGGGAGCCACGACCACGCCCTCGCCGCCTTCGACCAACCCGATCGACGACAACACCACCGGCCACGACCCCGCGTCGTCGCCGAGCACGTGATACGAAAACGTCGCTGCCGAAGCGATCGAACACGCAACCAGCGCCAGCCACAAATTCCGAATTCTGACTCCCGACTGCTGGCTCCTATCTCGTAAACGCATACCAGATCCCCACCCGCAGGTCGCGGAAATTCGGCCCTCGCGGATTCCCCTGATTCACGAAATAAGAACCGCGCAGAGCGTTCACCGAAAAAAGCAGCGACGGCGCGTGCTGAAACTTGAACCGTAGTCCCGGCCCGGTCTCGACATAGTTCGCCCAATATTGCCCCCGCGCGTCCGCCGTCGCATCGAAGTTCCAATACAACTGCGCGTGCAGATATTCCGACGGCCGCAAAGTCCACCCGGCGCGATTCTGCGAATAGAGCAGCGTGTCTTTCCCGAACCGGCTCACATACAGGCCGTCGTCGTTGGTCTCGGCAAACAGTCCGTGACGCCCCGGAGCCAGCAGGTTGCCGACGCCCCTGGCGAACGCAACTCCGCCGCGATAGTCCGGGACCACTCTTCCCGGATCCGCGGGGGTCGGCGAATACCGCAGCGATTCGCCCGCCTCAAACCAGCCCGTCGCCCCATGCCACGTCGACGTCGCCGCGCCGATCCCCAGAATCACGCTGCGCTCGGAAAGATACTGCGGACCGAGGTTCGCAATGTTCACTGCGCCCTCCGTGTCTCCCACGAATCGCGCCGAAATATAGGGGTGCACGAACCACCGCGGCAGCCGCAGCTCCGTCTTCACCTGCGCGTACGCAAACACGTCGTGCCAGCGTGTCGAAAACGTCGGAAACGCCCACACGGTCGTCCGGAATTTCTGAAACTCCGGCTCCAGGTTCCGATAGGCGCGCGACGCCTCCGCTGCCGTCTTCGGATCCGGACTCTGCCGCGCCAGGTTGAACCACCGCACCGCGTCCGTGTCATCCTTCAGGACGTTGTACGTCCAGGCGAGCTTCAACATCACGTCGAAATCGAGCGGAGCGTTTTCATGCGCGATCTGCAGATACTTCAACGCGTCCTGCAAATATCCCTTCTCCAGGCTCTTTTGCGCCAGCTCCTTCGCCTCACTCGACACATCGCTGCGCGGCTGCTCCTCGCGGCGCTTCAACACCTGCGGCATTTTCAGCGCGACGCGCACCCGATCCGCGAGCGCATCGTCTCCGCTCGCCAGAATTTTCTCTAAACGAGGCATCGCCGAATCCGTATCGCCGCGCGCCAGCTCCAAGAGGCCCAGCTGCGCCACCGACAGCAAGTCGCCGGGCGACTTCTCCACTACCTGCTCGAACTCCGTCTCCGCGTCGCGCTTGTCGCCCATCTGTAAATGCAGATACGCAAGCTCGCGCCGCAGATCGACATTCTGCGGATCGAGCTTCAACGCGTTCTGAAATTCGTAAACGTAGGGATACCGCGCCGGCAACAGTTCGCGAGCCTGTTCCGCCACCATCGGCTCCCCGCCGCGCGACGCGGCAACAAGAGCCGCCATCGCGTCCCCGGACCGCTTCAGCTCCGTCCAGACGCGCCCCAGATCGAGCAGCAGCGATTTCCGGTCCGGTCGCAACTGCCGCGCGATCTCGTAATGCTCCGCCGCGAGCGTTAATTCGTCGCGCTGCTCGGCCAATCGGGCCAGCTCTTCATGCGCCGAAAAATTTTGCGGCGACAGCTCCACCGCCTCCGACCAGCGCGCGATCCCTTCCCGCAGCGGCCGGTCGATATTTTCAAAAGCCTCCGCCGCGGTCGCGTTCCCGTTCTTGCGGATCCGATCGAAAACGCGCCGGGCCTCCTGCTGCTTTTTCGTCTCGTAACAAAGGAAGGCGTACTCCAGCGCCGCGTGCTGGTTCGACGGCTCGATCCGCATCGCCTCGGCAAACTGATCCCGAGCCGCTTCGGTCTCGCCGATCTTCAGCAGCGTATACGCCCAATCGATATGCAGCGCAGCCCGCGACGGCTCCGCCGCGGACGCTTTTTCGAACAGCACGATCGCCCGGTCGTAATCCTTCGCCCGCAGCGCGTCGTAAGCCTGATCGGCTTGCCCGAACGCCACCGTCG
This sequence comes from Terriglobia bacterium, assembly GCA_020073325.1. GTDB lineage: Bacteria > Acidobacteriota > Terriglobia > Bryobacterales > Bryobacteraceae > Palsa-187. The sequence goes on from JAIQFJ010000259.1 coordinate 8,364, forward strand.
CCAGGAGAAGAAATCTGAGCACTCAAGAACTAAGTGCGGCGCTCTGTCGATTATTCTCCACAAATGTGACGGCCGTCCAGTACTCTATTCCTATGCATGTATTGACCCGCCGTGGTTTTGCTAAACGCAGCTTTGCTCTCACGGTCGCGGGCGCGCTGGCGGCGCGTGGTCAGGTCTCTGAAGATCTTTCGACGCTCAGTCTGGCGGAGGCATCCGCTCGAATCCGCTCGCGATCCGTCACTCCTACCCAACTCGTCCAAGCTTGTCTCGCCCGTATCCAGACATATAATCCGAAAACCAACGCCTACATCACGGTTCTGCAGGAGCAAGCGCTCGCGCAGGCCAGGATGCTCGAAAGCGAGATTCAGTCCGGCAAATTTCGCTCGCCTCTGCACGGCGTGCCGATCGCGCTCAAAGACAACATCGACACCGCCGGCATCCGCACCACCGCTGCCAGCGCCGTCTTCGATGATCGCGTCCCGAAGGAGGACGCCGAAGTGGTCCTTCGCCTGAAAGCCGCGGGCGCGATCTTTATCGGCAAGACCAATCTGCACGAGTTCGCCTTCGGCGGCACCTCCGCGACCAGCTATTTCGGACCCGTCCGCAATCCCTGGGCGCTCGATCGCAGCCCGGGAGGCTCATCGGGAGGATCGGCCGCCGCCGTTTCCGCCGACCTTTGCTACGGCGCGCTGGGAACCGACACCGGCGGCTCGATCCGCACGCCGTCTTCTTATTGTTCGGTCGTCGGACTCAAGCCGACCTACGGCCTGGTGCCGATTCGAGGCATCGTTCCGCTCGTCGTTTCGCTCGATCACTGCGGCCCGATCACGCGCACGGTGGAGGACGCGGCCATTCTGCTGAACACGCTCGCGGGCTACGACCGTCTGGACATCACCAGCGTCGAGCATCCCAAGGAAGACTACATCGCCTCGATGAAGCAGCCGATTTCGGGTCTGCGGCTCGGCATCCCGCGCGCGCCGTTTTTCGATTGGGTGGATGCCGATGTCGCCAAAGCGGTGGAGGATGCGATCGCCATCCTCGCCAGGATGACGAAAGGCGCGAAGGACGTGATTCTTCCACCGGCCGAAAACCTCGGCCTCAACGCCGAGACCTACGCCTATCACGAGCAGTATTACACTCACGGCGCCGGACGCTACCA
>JAIQFJ010000260.1 GCA_020073325.1 Terriglobia bacterium
CGCTGAATCCGCCATGGGGTGAAACGATCACGTTGAACGCGCCGCAGGGCGGATTGTCGAACCCCTGGCTGGGATATCCGGGCGGCAATCCGTTCCCGCCGCCGACGCGGTTCCCGTCCGATTTCCAATTCCCGGTCGGAGGTACCTACGTGTTTGAGCCGCTGCACGCGCATGCGACTTATCTGCAGCAATGGAACCTCGCAGTCCAGAAGCAGATCGGCGCGGACTGGCTGGTTTCGGCGACGTATCTGGGCAACAAGACGACGCACCAGTGGCTGGGATATCAGGTCGACCCGGCGATCTACATGCCCGGCGGCCCGTGCACTCTACAAGGGGTGACGTACAATCCGTGCTCCACCACGGCGTCGACCAATGCGCGGCGTGTGTTCGCGCAGGCGAATCCGGCGACGGGGAAATACCTGGGCGACGTCGCACAGATCGACGACGGAGGCAATGCCAGCTACAACGCGCTCCTCGCCGTGGTCCAGCATCGCTTCAGCCATAACTTCTCCGCGCTGGCGAACTACACCTGGTCGCATTGTTTCGATCAGGGCGAAGCCAATCAGGACATCAGCAACCAGTATCAGAACCCGGCGAACCGGCGCGCGGAATGGGCCAGCTGCGCTTCGGACCGGCGTCAGCTTCTGAACCTCTCGATGGTCGCGCAGAGCCCCACATACAGCTCGAAATGGGCGCAGCGGATTGCCGGGAACTGGGAACTCTCCACCATTCTTACGGACACGAGCGGGGCGGCGCTGAACGTCATCGACGGAACGGACATCTCTTTGACGGCGGTCGGATCGGACCGGCCGAATGTCGCCGGGAGCCTTGGCGTGTCGAATCAGGCTTTCAACAACTGGTTCAATACGGCGGCCTTCAAGAAACAAGCCACGGGCACCTACGGAGACGCGGGCCGCAACCTGGTTCGCGGGCCGGCCAACTGGAACCTGGACGCAGCGCTGTGGAGAGTGTTCCCGATCCACGAAAACATCAAGCTCAACGTCCGCTGGGAGGCGTTCAACGTGGTGAATCATACGCGCTTCGGAAATCCGGTCACGTCGTTGAACGCCGGGACGTTCGGCCAGATCACGACTGCGCTCGATCCAAGGATCATGCAAGTCGCGATGAAGCTCACGTTCTAAAAAACGCGGGTCCGGTATAATCGCCCGCAGAGTGACGCGGCACAGAACCCAGGTCGGAATCGTCGGCGCCGGTCCGGCCGGGCTGTTTCTGGGCCATCTGCTGCACCTGGAAGGCATCGATTCGATCGTGATCGAAAGCCGCAGCCAGGAATATGTTGTCGAGCGCGTGCGCGCGGGCGTTCTCGAGCAGGGCACCGTCGATCTGATGACGCAAACGGGCCTCGGCGACCGGCTGCGCCGCGAGGGCATCCGGCATGGCGGCGTGTATCTGGCTTTCCTGGGGCGGCGTCACCGGATCGATTTCGAAGAATTGACGGGCGGCCGCGCGATCACGATCTACGGTCAGAACGAAGTGGTGAAGGATCTGATTGCCGCGCGCAACGCAACCGGGCGGCCTCTGTACTATTCGGCCGAACAGGTGTCGATTGCGGATTTCGACGGTTCGCACCCGCGCATCCGGTTTCAATGTGCGGACGAGCAGCACGAAATCGCCTGCGACTTCATCGCGGGCTGCGACGGCTCACACGGCGTCTGCCGTCCTTCCATTCCGGCGGATCGCGTCTGCGTCTACGAGAGAGACTATCCGTTCGGATGGCTCGGCATTCTTGCGAAGGCAGCGCCGAGTTCGGGCGAACTGGTCTACGCGCTGCACGAGCGCGGGTTCGCGCTGTTCAGCATGCGATCGGCAGGCGTGACGCGGCTCTATCTGCAATGCGCGCCGGATGAAGACATCGGCCGCTGGAATGACGACGCCATCTGGAGCGAACTCGAAACGCGATTGGGAATGCTCGATGGCTGGCGTCCCAATCGAGGCGACGTCGTGCAAAAGGGAGTCACGGGAATGCGCAGCGTGGTGGTCGAGCCGATGCGGCACGGCGCGCTGTTTCTCGCCGGCGACGCGGCGCATATCGTTCCGCCGACCGGCGCGAAGGGCCTGAATCTGGCGGTCGCCGATGTTCGCGCCCTCGCGATCGCCCTGGCGGCGCATTATCGGCAGAATCGGCGCGACCTGCTGGATCAATACTCGGATCAGCGCCTCCGCAGCGTGTGGCGAGCGCAACGATTTTCCTGGTGGATGACGTCGATGCTCCACCGCGCTCCCGGCGGCAATCCGTTCGACTACCGGAGGCAAATCGCGGAACTTGAGTACGTCACCAGTTCGCGAGCCGCCATGACGAGCCTTGCCGAGAACTACGTGGGCACGGCTTTCGAATGATTTATCCCTTGCGCAGCGACGGCAGACTCGGCAGATCGGTGATCTTCCACCCGCCGCCCAGGGCTTTGACCAGCAGAACGCTCGCGTCCATGCGGCGCCGCTGAATATCGATCTCGGTCCGCTCATTCGTCAAGGCGATCGTTTGCGCGGTAATCACCTGAAGATAATTGTCGACGCCGCCTTGATAGCGATTGATGAAAATCTGCAGCGATTCCTGCGCCGAAGCGACCGCGTCCCGCTGCTGCTTCTGTTCGTTTTCGAGAATGCGCAGCGCGGCGAGGTTGTCCTCCACCTGCTGGAACGCAGTCAGCGTGGTTTCGCGATATGCCGCGACCGCTGCATCGTAACCGGCGACCGCGACATCGGAGCCCGCGCGCCGCCGGCCTGCGTCGAACAGAGTTTGGGCAAGCGACGGGCCGACGGCCCAGAATCGGCTCGGCCAATTGAACCAGTTGAGAATCGAATTGCCCTCGAGCCCGGCCGACGCTCCTAGCATCACCGTGGGAAAGAACGCGGCGCGCGCGATTCCGATCTGTTCGTTCGCTTCTTCGACGCGCCGTTCCGACGCCGCAATGTCGGGCCGCCGCTCCAGAAGCTGCGAAGGAACGGCGACCGGAATCGCCGGCGGTTGTGAATCGAGCGGCGCCGCGGCCAGCGTGAATTGCGCCGGAGGCTTGCCGAGCAGTGTTGCGATCGCATGTTCGTACTGCGCGCGCTGAACGCCGATGTCGGTCTGCTGCGCGAGCACCGAATCGAGCTGTGTCTGCGCCTGCGCCACATCCGATTTCGGCGCCGCGCCGCCTTCGAAGCGGTTGCGCGTGAGTTGCAGCGCGTCCGTGTACGCCTTGACGGTATCAGCCAGAAGCTGTGCCTGCGCGTCGGCCGCGCGAAGCTCGAAATAATCGTAAGCGAGCTCCGCCTGAATGCTCAGCGTGGCCGTAGCGAGATCGGCCGAGACCGCCTGTGTTTCCTCGCGAGCTGCGTTCACCGTGCGGCGAACGCGTCCCCACAGGTCCACTTCGTAGGAAAGATCGAAGGGGAGCACGAAATCGCCGGTCGATTTCGGCGCGAGCGGAAAATTCGGCCGGTTCGCCGAATCGCGAAGCGACGCGATCGAAGCACCTGTGGAGATGGTTGGAAATTCGGACGCGCGATTGAAGCGAATCAGCGCGCGCGCCTGGCGCAGCCGTGCCTCCGCGATCTTCAGGTCCTGGTTGCCCGCGGCTACCTGTTCCTCAAGCGCGGTGAGCTGCGCATCTCCGAACGTCTCCCACCATTTCGCGGGAAGCGACGGCGCGCCAGGATTGGCGAATTTCCAGTCCTTCGTTTCCTTGAAGCTGTCCGGAGGCGCCTCCTTGAAAGCCGCGGTCATCGGCGTCGACGGCTTCGCGTACTTCGGGCCCACCATGCATCCGCCGAGCATTAACGCAAACACAACGGCCAGCGTGATACGGAGTTTCATTCGGAGCCTCCCGATTGCAACCGGACCGCGGCTCCGCTCTCCAGCGAATCCGATGGATCGAGAACGATCGCGTCCGAAACGCGAAGTCCGGAGACAACCTCGACCTTCGCTCCATAGTCTCGGCCAATGGTGATCGGAACCAGATCGGCATGTCCGTCGCGCACGACGGCGACGCGCAATCCTTCGCGACGGAACAGCAGTGTGTTGGCCGGAATGGTCGACGAGCGGATCGCCGCCGGCAACTTCAGGTGAACCGAAACATAAGCCCCGGGCAGCAGCAAGCCGCCGGGATTGTCGACGTCCACTTCGACCAGCAACGTGCGGGACGCGGGATCAATCGCGCTCGAGTTGCGTGCCAGTTTGCCGTGAAAAACGCGGCCGGGATATTCGTCGAGCGTCAGCGTCGCCGTCGCACCGGGCCGGGCGACGTTGGAATACACTTCAGGCACCGGCACGAAGACGCGCAGCGTGGAAATCGCGGCCATATGAAACAGCTCGCGGCTCTGCGTCGACGATCCCGCATCGATCAGCGCCCCGATGTCCGTGCTGCGCGCCGTCACCACGCCGTCGAAAGGCGCGTAGACTTTTTCGAAGGATTGCAGTTGCTGCAGCCGCCGGACATTGGCCGAGTTCGAATCGACCACCGCTTTCTGCGCCGCCATGTTCGCGATCGCCTGGTCGGTCTCCTGCTTCGACACGGAGTTCGTTTTCAGCAGCGCCTGCCAGCGCTCGGCCGTCGTCTTGGATAAATCATAATTGGCCTGCGCTGTTTCGAGCTGCGCCTGCGCCTGCTGAAGCTGCTGATCGACCTCGGGAGTCTCGATCTCCGCCAGCAGGTCTCCTTTCTTCACGCGCGCGCCGATGTCGAAATACCAGCGCGACAGATAGCCGCTGGTGCGCGCGTAAATCGGCGAGTCGGTGAAGGCTTGCGTATTGCCGGGCAAAACGATTTCCTGCAAGGGAGCGCCCGGCGTGGGATGAACCACGCGCACCACTGGAGTCGCGGCCTGCTCGGTCGCGCGGGCCAAGGCCTGTCCCTCCCTGGTGCGGGCATGAACGCCGTTGCGGATTCCGAATCCTAAAGCTCCCGCGGCGGCCAGCAGAACCACGACCGGCACAGCGCGCCAGGAACGCCGCGGTTTAGCTTCCGTTTCAGGAGTCTTGATTTCTTCAACCGTCATAACCTGCTCCGACGCACGGGCGTGTCTTCGAAACGTTCGGCCTCGCCGCGGCTTCGCGCACCGTGCACGATCGCGAACACAGCGGGCACGAACACCAGCGTGGCCAGGGTCGCGCACAAAAGTCCGCCGATCACCGCGCGGCCAAGCGGCGCATTCTGCTCGCCGCCTTCGCCCAGACCGAGCGCCATGGGAATCATGCCGATGATCATCGCCAGAGCGGTCATCAGCACCGGGCGAAAGCGTGTGTAGCCCGCCTCAATCGCCGCTTCGAGCGCGCTGCCGTGATGCGCCAGACGCTCTTTCGCGAACGCGACCACCAGAATACTGTTCGCCGTCGCCACGCCCATGCACATGATGGATCCCATCAGTGCGGGGACGCTCAGCGTCGTGCGCGTCAGAAAGAGAAACAGCACGATTCCCGCGAGCGCCGCCGGCAGCGCCGTGATGATGACGAACGGATCCAGCCAGGACTGGAAATTCACCACGATCAGCAGGTAGACCAGCACGATCGCGAAACCCAACCCGGCCAGCAGCCCGACGTACGACGTACGCATCGTCTCGAGTTGTCCGCGCACGGTGATGAAGCTGCCGCGCGGAAGAGACGCGCGATTCGCGTCGACGATCTTCGCAATGTCGCGTCCCGCCGCGCCTAAATCGCGATCCTGCACCGCGGCGTACAGATCGACCACGCGCCGGATGTTGTAGTGATTCAGCACCGCCATTTCATTCGTCCGCGTGATGGAGGCCACATCGGCGAGAATCTCCGGACGCGGCGCGGCGGCGGCCGTAATCGGGATATTCTGTAAATCCTGTAGCGATTGAATCGCGTATTGCGGCGTCTGCTCCACCAGGTTGTAGTTCACGCCATTCTGCCAGTTCAGGAAAAACGTCGGCGTCACCTGAAAGCTGCCGCTCAAAGACACCAGCAGGCTGTTGGCGACATCGCGAGGCGTGTAGCCGCCCTCCACTGCTTTGGTGCGATCGATGGCGATGTGAAATTTCGGATAGTCGAAGTCCTGCTGCATGCGCGCGTCAACCACGCCGGGCACGTGGCGCATTTCGGCGAGGATTTTATCCGCCACCGCACGATTCGCCTGAACGTCCGCGCCGTCGATCTGAATATCCACCGGCGCAGGCAATCCGAAGTTGAGAATCTGCGTGACGATATCGGCCGGCAAAAAATAAAACGTCACGCCGGGGAATTCAGCGGGCAGCTTCTTTCGCAGCTCGCGGAGGTAGTTCGCCGTCGGATGATGATGCTCGTCGAGCGAAACGAAAATATCCGCGTCGGCGTTTCCGATCAGCCCGTTCGTCGAGCGCATGAAGTTCAACTGGCTGAGCGGCATGCCCATGTTGTCGAGAATGTTGGTCACTTCGCCGGCCGGAATTTCGCGGCGAATGGAATTTTCAACCAGGTCGCACAGCCGAGCCGTTTCTTCGATGCGCGTTCCGGTCTTCGCGCGCAGATGCAGGATGAATTCGCCGCTATCGGTGCTCGGGAAAAAGTCCTGGCCGAGCCACGGCGTCAGGATGAACGCGGCCGCGCAGAGTCCCAGAAAGACCGGGACAAAAATGAATCGCCGGTACACGAGCGTGGTGAGCGTGAGCTGATAGGCCAGCCGCAGCCGCTCGAATCCATGTTCGAACGCGCGCTGAAACCAGACGAAAGGATTGCGCGATTCGCGGCTGGGGTGCTTCGCCTTGAGCAGGTACATCGCGAGCGTCGGAACCAGCGTGCGCGAAAGAATATAGGACGCGATCATCGCGAAGATCACCGCTTCGGCAAGAGGAACAAACAGAAATCGCGCGACGCCGGACAGGAAGAACATCGGAAGGAACACGATGCAGATGCACAGCGTCGATACCAGTGCCGGCACCGCGATCTGGCCTGCGCCTTCGAGAATCGCCTCGCGCAGATCGGATCCTTGTTCCAGGTAGCGTTCGATATTCTCGATCGTCACCGTCGCGTCGTCGACCAGAATGCCGACCGCCAACGCGAGACCGCCCAGTGTCATCACGTTGATCGTCTCGCCCAGAAACGAAAGCACGATCACCGAAGTGAGAATCGATAGCGGAATCGAGACCGCGATGATCAGCGTGCTGCGCCAGCTTCCCAGGAAGATCAGAATCATCAGCCCGGTGAGACACGCCGCAATGATCGCTTCCCGAATCACTCCGTTGACCGCGGCGCGCACGAAGATCGACTGGTCGCCCAGCGGCTGGATCTTCAGCTCCGGTGGAAGCGTCGTCTGGACGCGCGGCAGAAGCTTGCGGATTCCATTGGCAACGTCGATGGTCGAAGCGTTGCCGGCTTTCAAAATCGTGACCAGCGCGCTGCGCTTGCCGTTCTGACGCACGATGTTGGTCTGCGGCGCGAACCCGTCGCTCACCTGCGCCACGTCGCGAAGATAGATCGTCGCGCCATTGGCGACTTTCACCGGAAGATCGTTCAGTTCGGAAACCGTCCGCGGCGCGCCGTTCAGATCGACGTCGTATTCGAACTGATCGATCTTCGCGGTGCCCGACGGCAGCACCAGGTTCTGCGCATTCACCGCGGTTACGACGTCCGCCGGCGAGAGACCTTTCGATTGCAGAAGCTGCGGATTCAGCGACACCATCACCCCACGCTGTTTTCCGCCGTAGGGAAACGGAACCGCGGCTCCAGGGACGGTCACCAGTTGTGTGCGCAGAAAATTCAGCGCGATGTCATTGAGTTGCGATTCCGTCAGATTCCTGCCGGAAAGCGCGAGCTGAAGAATCGGCACGCTCGACGCACTGAAATTGATGATCAGCGGAGGCTGCGTTCCCGCGGGAAGCTGGCGCAGAATCGTCTGCGAAGCGGCGGTCACCTGCGCGTTCGCCGTGTCGAGGCTCGCGCCGGGCTGCAGGAAAATCTTCACGACCGCGGTGCCGTTCACCGTTGTCGATTCGATGTGCTCGATGTTGTCGACCAGCGTCGTGAGCGTTCGCTCATAGACCGTGGTGATGCGGCCTTCGAGTTCCTCCGGATTCAGCCCGGTGTAGGTCCAGCAAACGGCGACCACCGGTATATTAATGTTGGGAAAAATATCGGCCGGCGTCCGCAGAATCATCACCGGGCTGATCAGGAGGATCAATACGGCCAGCACGATGAACGTGTATGGCCGGTCCAGCGCAACTTTGATAATCCACACGCGTCAAATCCTTCGAACTGGTGTGTTAGATGTCCCGTGGACCTGAAGGAATCACAGTTAATGCAGCGAAAAGCGATCGGAAAAACCGATAGACTGGAAGCGTGGAGCTGCGTCACCTTCGTTATTTTTGTGCGGTCGCGGCGCATCAGGGATTTAGCCGCAGTGCGCGCGAGTTACACGTTTCGCAATCGGCGATCAGCGAGCAGATCTCGGATCTGGAGCGCGAAATCGGCGTTCCCTTGCTGGTGCGGGGGCAGCAAAAAACCACGCTGACGCTTCCGGGCGAGATTTTCCTGAGAGAAGCCAAGAGAGTGCTGGAGGCGGCCGGCCAGGCGGTCGAAACCGCGCAGCGGGCGGCGCGCGGCGAAATCGGAACGCTGACCGTCGGATTCTTTAACGGAGGCACCGGCTCCGACGTGCCGTCGATCATCAAGAAATTTCGACGGCTGCATCCCGGCGTGCGCGTCTCCGTTGCCGACATGGTGCCGGGCCTGCAATCGACCGCGCTGGTGAATGGAACGATGGACGTCGGCTTCACGCGTCCTCTGGAAACTCCGTTCGATCAGCTTTTGCGATCCGAGTTGTTGTATCAGGATCCGCTGGTCGCCGTGTTTCCGAAGGATCATCCACTTGCGCGCATGCCGGTGGATCTGCGCAGGCTGGCGCGGGAGCCATTCGTACTGGTGGCGCGCGAATCGTCGCCGTCGCTGTTCGGCAAGATTCTGGCATTATGCTCTGAAGCCGGATTTTCGCCGCGGATCGCGGGCACTGGCGTTGCCTGGGCCAGCGTCGTCTTGCTGGTCGAGGCGGGCGAAGGCATCGCGATCCTGCCCAGCAACCTGCGGCATGGCGCTTCGAAGAACCTGGTGTTCTGTCCGTTGACAAATCCGGGGGCGGAGATCAGCCTGGTGATGGCGTGGTCGGCGCAGCGCGAAGGTCCGGTGCTGAACGCGTTTCTCAAGCTGGTCCGCGATTATCCCAACTGGCCCGTTCACGGCAAAGCTCGGTAGAGCTCGCGACCTCACGCGCCCGCTTTCGCCTCCTGATCGAGAGCGCCGTTGAGGACCTCTACTCCGCGTTTTAACTCGGCCGCGGCGCATCCGGCAAAGCCAAGGATCAGCGCGCCCGGGTGAAAGTGGCGAATCGAGAAATCCGACAAAGCCGCCGTCTCAAGACCCAGGGCCCGCGCGCGCTGGGTCACGTGAGTATCTTTTTGACCGGTCCGGATCCAGGCGACGGTTCTCATTCCGGAAGCCGCCTGGACCACATCCAGCCTTCCGGCGAATCTCTCGTGCGCGGCTTCGCACA
>JAIQFJ010000261.1 GCA_020073325.1 Terriglobia bacterium
CAAGGCGCTCAACAGCCAGAGCATCCAGCACCATTGCGGGATCTCGCCGACGGCCGCCAGACACGCTGCGATCGACGTGGAGGACAGGCCCACGGCGCTTGCCACCTGGAACCATTCCGACCTTTGCCGGTTGCGCACGGTGAGCCTGACCGCGACCGCCGTAAATCCAGCGGCGCCGGCGAAGAGTGCGACCAACGGACGCCAGTCGCGCGTCGCCAGCAGAGCGATGCCACAGGCGATCATCAGCCAGAATTCAATGACGGCGGACCGGACCGCGGCTTTTGTCTCGGCGTGCGGCTGCTTCCAAACCAAACGCTGGCGGGCGATTACTACCAGCGGGTCCTTGATCGCGAACGCGCACACGATCGCGATCAGAACAACCACTTCCTGCCAGTAGATGCTCCGCAAAAGGATCGCCGCAGCGAAGAAAGGAGTCAACAGCATGGCCGTCGCGCCATGTTCGCGCGGGACGAAGATTTGTCCGCTGTCCTGCTGTGTCGGGTGGAGTATTGCCGTCGCCATGATTTTATCGCTTTCTCCTGAAATGCAATTTCGACGCCTCCATCCGAGCTGTTGAAACGACGGGGCCAGCCATTGAAGAGTGGGTGTCATCGCGCAAATGCGCCCGCGCTTTCGCCCACACGAATTGGGTCAAGATAGGACATGGATCGATCGGGCATTTCCCGAGTCTTGCGCGCCGGCGGATTGTTCGCGGCGTTGAGCGAGGATGAAATTTCGTTTCTTGCCGCCCGTACGTCGCTGCGGAAAGTTTCGGCGGGCGATCTTCTGTTCTCCGAAGGCCAGCCATGCGCGGGTCTGTACATGGTGGCTTCGGGACGCGTGAAGATTTTCAAAATGTCGCCCAACGGCCGTGAACACGTGCTGGCGATCGAAGGCGCGGGCAGCTCGATTGCGGAGCTTCCGGTTTTCGACGGCGGAAATTATCCGGCCTCGGCGGCGGCGGCCGAAGCGTCGGAACTTCTATTTATCTCGCGCGACGATTTTCGCTCCATGTGCCTGGAGCATCCCGAGATCGCCCTGAAAGTGCTCAAAGTCGTGGGCGCGCGACTGCGCCGGCTGGTCGGGATCATCGAAGAACTTTCCTTCACGACCGTGCGCCACCGGCTGATTTCGTGGCTTCTGCGACGCGCGCGCGCTGAAGGCCAGACGAAATTCACCCTGGACGCGAATCATCAGGAGATCGCGTCGCAGATCGGCACGGTGCGCGAACTCGTCTCGCGCAACCTGGCCCGGCTTCAGGCGCAAGGACTTATCTCGGTCGACGGCCGCCAGATCACGATCCTCGATGCCGACGGCTTGCAGGCCGATCTCGATTCCGTGGTTTAATTTCGCCCACTGTGACTTTGGTCACTGAGAAAATGGCCGCGCTCGCTCTACTCTTTCTACAGAGGCGAGCAAATGACACCTGAAACCAACCAAACCGTTCGCGAGATCGCGATCCAGAATCCGGCCACCGTCCGTGTTTTCGAGACGCTCGGAATCGATTACTGCTGCGGCGGCAAACGTCCGCTGAGCGAAGCCTGTGAGCGCGCCGCCGTGCCGCTCGATAAGGCGCTCCAGATGCTGGCGGCTCTCGAATCCGAATCCATGTCACCCGAAGAAAAATCCTGGTCGACGCAGCCGTTGCGCGCGCTGATCGCCCACATCGTCACGCGGCACCATGCGTTTATCCGCAGCGAAGCTCCGCGCCTGACCGCCTTAGTCGCGAAAGTCGTGAGCCGCCACGGCCCGGCACACCCCGAGCTTCTCACGATCCAGGAAACGTTCGGCGCGCTGGTCGAGGAACTGCTCGCGCACCTGATGAAGGAAGAGCAGATCCTGTTTCCGTTCATCGAGAACATGGAGGCGGCGTCCGCGGTTCCCTCGAACTGTTTCGGCTCGGTGGAATTTCCGATTGCCCGGATGCTCGCCGATCATGACGATGCCGGCGCGCTCACCGCGCAGATCCGTTCACTCTCCAGCAATTTCCAGCCGCCGGAAGGAGCTTGCCCCAGCTATAGCGGCCTTTACCAGGGCCTGGCCGATTTCGAGCGCGATCTGCACCAGCACATTCATCTCGAAAACAACATCCTGTTCCCGCGAGCGGTGGAGTTGGAAAAGCAATTGGCCGTGGCCGTGCAGGTCGGTTGCGTGTAAACGCGATCTTTGGGTGGGTGACGACACTCAGGTGTTTCGGGTGTAGTCACCCAATTTGGATCAGCCTGCCGCGGCAACTGAATCAAATCAAAGGGAACCGCAAATGGTCTGGAATTTGCCTGCAATCAGCCGCACCCCAATGCACCCCTTTTCCGCATGCGCGCCGAAATTGAATATGCTGGCGGAAGGAAGGCCATGATGCCTCGCCGCCAGCTTGCGCTCGGGACCGTTTCGTTCGCGATCTGTTTCGCGGTCTGGGGCCTGATCAGCGCGTTCGCGCCGAAGTTTCGCGAGATCTATCATCTTTCGACCAGCGAGGGAGCCTTGCTGGTGGCCGTGCCCGTCCTGCTGGGATCGCTGGCGCGGCTTCCGATGGGATTGCTGACCGACCGTTTTCAAGGGCGCGTCGTCTTCACCGCGCTGATGCTGTTTTCGGCGCTGCCGGCGTTCGCGGCTCCCGAAGTCCACAGCTATTCGAGCCTGCTGGTGGTCGCATTCTTCCTGGGCATGGCAGGATCGTCGTTCGCCGTCGGCATCGGATTCGTTTCACCGTGGTTCCCGCGCGAAAAGCAGGGCTCGGCGCTGGGCGTCTACGGACTCGGCAACATCGGACAATCGGCCGCCGTATTCCTGGGACCTCTGCTCGCCGCGCGGATCGGATGGCAGAACGTCTATCGAGGAACGGCGGCTTTGCTGGTCGTCTGGGCCATCGCGTTCGCGTGGGGGTCGCGCAATGCGGAAGTTGAGACACAGAAGAAATCGCTCGGCTCGATGCTGGCCGTCCTGGGACGCGAACCGCTCGCCTGGGCGCTCTCGGCATTCTATTTTCTGAGCTTCGGCGGATTCGTCGCTTTCTCGATTTATCTGCCCAGCCTGCTCAAAGACGAATTTCATCTCACGGCGACCGACGCGGGATTCCGCACCGCCGGATTTGTCGTGCTCGCGACGCTGCTGCGTCCGGTGGGCGGATGGCTCTCCGATAAGATCGGCGGAGCGCGCGTCCTTTCGATCGTCTTCTTCGGAGTTGTTCCGTTCGCGCTGTTATTGGCGTGGCAATCGATGCTGCCGTTTACGGTGGGCGCGCTCGGCTGCGCCGCGATGCTCGGACTCGCCAACGGAGCCGTTTTCAAACTCGTGCCGCACTTCTTCCCGAAAGAGACGGGGACAGTGACTGGACTGGTCGGCGCGATGGGGGGATTGGGCGGATTCTTTCCGCCCCTGGTCCTCGGCGTCTTTAAAGATAAGGTCGGCGCGATCTGGCCCGGATTCCTTTTGCTGGCCGCGACGGCTTTTGCCTTGTGGATCCTGAACGCCCGCGTTTTCCTGAAGCGCGAAGCCGCCCTGCCGCGCACGCGAGCCTTCGAGCAGATCCGAGCCGGCGCGTGGGCCACTTTATGGACGGCGTTCCTGGTCGCGGCCATCGTCGTCGGGTCGCGTAATTTGCAGAATTTCGATCCGGCGCTGGTGATCTACACCTTCGCCGTCATTTTCGCGACCTGGGGCGTGGTCTATCACTACAATGTTTGGATCGAAAAGCCGCCGACGCGTCTCTATTGGGACCGCGGCTGGGAGCTGCTTCGCAAGCGCGGCGTGCTGCGCAGCCTGTTCGGCACCGCGAAGGTCGCGGCGACGCATATCGTCGCGCAGAAGTTCATCAAACAGCGCTCCGCTTTGCGCTGGTGGATGCATCAATTCCTGTTCTGGGGCTGCCTGCTCGCCGTGGCGATCACGTTTCCGCTGGTGTTCGGATGGATCTCCTTCCGCAGCGCGCCGGACGATCAGATGACCTACATCACCTATCTGTTCGGCTTCCCCGCGGGACGCTTCGCGCTCGGGACGTTCACGGCCGAAACGCTGTTTCATGGACTCGACATCGCGGCGGTTCTCGTTCTTGCCGGAATCGCGCTGGCGCTGTGGCGCCGCATGCGCGATGCAGGCGCACAAGCCGTCCAGTCCTTCGCGATGGACTTTTTCCCGCTGATCGTTCTCTTCGCGATCTCCGTCACCGGACTCGCGCTGACGATCTCGCAAGTCTGGCTGCGTGGCGAATCGTACAGCTTCCTGGCGATCCTGCACGCGATCACCGTCATCGCCGGACTGCTCTATCTGCCCTTCGGGAAATTCTTCCATATCTTCCAAAGACCGGCACAGCTCGGCGTAAAACTCTATCAGCAGGCCGGCGCCGAGGACGAAGGCGCGCTCTGCGGACGCTGCGGCGAGCGTTTCGCTTCGAAGATGCACATCGACGACTTGCGCCAGGTACTTCCGCAACTCGGCTTCGACTATTCTCTCGGCGACGGAATCGAGCACTGGCAGGCGCTGTGCCCGGCCTGCAAACGCAAATCGGTCGCCAGCGCGCAAGTTCGCATGAAGGAATCCATTCCCGGCTTGAAGGAACCCATGCATGGCTAAGCTTCCCGCTCCTTTGCCGCAGTTGATCGACATCTACGGACCGCATCCGCAGCGCACGCCCCCGCATGGATGGCAGGACGAATCGCGCAATCCGGCGGAAAAACTCGTCAAGACGCATTGCTGTTTCTGCGGCCAGCAGTGCGGCATCCAGCTCAAGGTCCGCGACAACCAGGTCATCGGATTCGAGCCTTGGGAAGAATTCCCCTTCAATCAAGGCAAGCTCTGCCCCAAAGGCGTTAAGCGCTACCTGCAGTCGAATCATCCCGACCGCCTGCTCGACCCGCTGATGCGCACCGACGGCGGCTTTCGCAAAACGAATTGGAACGAAGCGCTCGACTTCACCGCGAATCGCCTGCGCGAAATTCAAGCCAGGTACGGAAAAGATTCCGTCGCGGTTTTCGGCGGCGCGTCGCTGATCACGGAAAAGGCGTACCTGCTCGGCAAATTCGCGCGTGTTGCGCTCGGCACGCGGCATATCGATTACAACGGACGCCTCTGCATGGTCTCGGCGGGCACAGGCTATAAGCTCGCATTCAACGTCGACCGCAGCCCGATCCCGTGGAGCGACATCGCCGCCGCGAACGTCGTCTTCGTCATCGGAGCCAACATCGGCGAGTGCGCGCCCATCACCACCGATTACATCTGGCGCGCCCGCGATCATGGCGCGAAACTCATCGTCGCCGATCCGCGCATGACGCCGATCACACGTAACGCCGACCTCTATCTGCCGCTTCGCCCCGGCACCGACCTGGTTCTGTTAATGAGCATGCTTCACGTGATTCTCCGTGAAGGGCTCGAAGATCGCGGATTCATTGACGCGCATACCACCGGCTTCGGCGCTGTCGCCGAGTCGGTGAAGCCGTATGATCCGCGCACCGCGGCCGATCGCACCGGGGTTCCTCCTGAAGCGATCGAAAAAGCAGCGCGGCTGTTCGCCACCTCCGAGCGGACGGTCGCGCTGCATGCCCGCGGTATCGAACATCAATCGAAGGGCGTCGAAAATGTTCTGGCGCTGATCAACCTCGCGCTGGCCACCGGAAACATCGGACGCGAAGGCGCCGGCGTCGCGATGATCACGGGGCAGGGCAACGGCCAGGGCGGCCGCGAGCACGGCCAGAAATGCGATCAGCTTCCCGGCGCCCGGTCGATCAACGATCCTGCCGCGCGCGCGCATGTCGCCAAAGTGTGGGGCATCCAGCCTGACGAAATTCCGCAAGCCGGCTACAGCGCGCAGGAAATCATGAACGCGATCCACGCGGGCGAAATCAAGGCGCTGCTGTCCACCTGTTTCAATCCGCTGGTCTCGCTGCCCCAGGCCGAGTTCACCCGCGAAGCGCTCAGCAAGCTCGAATTTTTCGGCGTCATCGATTTCTTCATG
This sequence comes from Terriglobia bacterium, assembly GCA_020073325.1. Taxonomy (GTDB): domain Bacteria; phylum Acidobacteriota; class Terriglobia; order Bryobacterales; family Bryobacteraceae; genus Palsa-187. The sequence goes on from JAIQFJ010000261.1 coordinate 5,948, forward strand.
TCCGAAACGGCCGAGCATGCCGACGTCGTTCTTCCCGGCAGCCTTCAGGAGGAAGAAGAGGGCGTCACGGCCAACGTCGAAGGCCGCGTGATCCACATTCAGAAAGCCGTCGACCCTCCCGGCAATGCGCGCGGCGATTCCGAAATCATCTGCGATCTGGCGCGTCGCCTCGGCAAAGAAAAATATTTTCCATATCGCACCACGCGCGAGATTTTCGACGAGCTGCGCGAAGCCTCGCGCGGCGGCATCTCCGATTATTACGGCATCACCTACGAACGCATCGATCGCGAATACGGCGTGGCTTGGCCTTGCCCCAGTGCCGATCATCCCGGCACGCCGCGCTTGTTCGAAGGCGGCGTCTCGATGTTTCCCGATGGAAAATGCCGCTTCAACGTCACCGAATGGCGCGAAAGCGGCGATCCCGTGAGCACGGATTTTCCGGTTTATCTCACCACCGGCCGGGTCGTCAGCCAGTATCTTTCGGGCACGCAGACGCGCCGTATCGGCGGGCTGGTCGATATTTATCCCGAGCCTCGCCTCGAATTGCATCCGCGCCTCGCCGCGCAACATGGGATCGCCGACAAAGACTGGGTCACGATCACCAGCCGCCGCGATGAGATTACGCTTCGCGCGATGGTCGTCAAAACGATTCGTCCCGATACTGTGTTCATCCCGTATCACTGGGCGAACGAACAGAGCGCCAACAAGCTGACCCACCGCACGCTCGACCCGCGCAGCAAGATTCCTGAATTCAAGGTCTCCGCCTGCCGGATCCGCAAAGCCGAAGGAGCGCCGCGCTGATGTTCGGCTACGAATTCTACATCGACACCACGCGCTGCATCGGCTGCCAGAGCTGCATGAAAGCGTGCGAGGAGTGCGAAACGCATCGCGGTGTGTCGATGATCAACTTCGATTACATCGATCGCCCGAACACCATCGCGACCGCCGCGTTCGTCTGCATGCATTGCGCCGATCCCACGTGCGCGCAGGTTTGTCCGGCCGACGCAATCAAGGTGGGCGAGGACGGCGTGGTGCAATCGGCGCTCAAGCCGCGCTGCATCGCGTGCTCGAACTGCGTGCTCGCCTGCCCGTTCGGAATTCCGAAATTGGTTCCCGAGCGCGAGCTGATGATGAAGTGCGATATGTGTTACGACCGCACCTCCATCGGCAAGCGCCCGATGTGCGCCACCGTGTGCCCCAGTCAGGCGCTGGCCTATGTTCGCCCGGAAGAAATCGCCGCCACGCGCCGCGAAAAACCGTCGAACGTCTTTCGCTTCGGCAATCAGCAGGTGACGACCAAAGTCTTCATGATGACGCCCAACGCCGAGGAAATCCGGCTCGACGTCGTCGACTATATGTGGGAAGGAGAAGCCGTTGAAGTCTTCCAATGATCCTCTTTGGAGAGAGGAATTCTCCATTCGCAAGAGCGAAGAGCGCTACGTCAGCCGCCGCCAGCTCACCAAGTTTCTGACGCTCACCAGCCTCGGCATGTTTGTCGGAAATCTCTGGGTGGTCGCGAAGAGCCGCATCCGGGACACGATCTCTTATCCCGCCAAATGGATCGCGCGCGCCGGAGAAATTCCCGTCGGCGGCGTCAAACTGTTCGAATATCCCGCGCCCGGCGAACAATGCCTGCTGATCCGCACCGGAGCCGACGAGTACGTCGCTTACAGCCAGAAGTGCACGCATCTTTCCTGCGCGGTCTATTATTCCGAAAAACGCAATCGCCTGGAATGCCCCTGCCACCAGGGATATTTTTCCGTTCGCGATGGATCGGTGCTCGCAGGACCGCCGCCGCGGCCCCTGCCGCGCGTCGTACTGGAACGCAAAGGAGCCGACCTGATCGCGATCCGCATGCAGGATCAGCCGGAGGCGTAAATGGAAAATCCCCAACGCAGCCGCAGCGTCACGGCAGTCGATGGAGCCATGGCGCTCATCATTATTCTGCTGATCACGCAAGTCTGGCTGCTTTCCGCGACGCTCAATGCATTGCTGGCTGGCCATCGCGACGCGGCCATCCCAGGCGCCATCGCTTCCGGGCTGCTGTTTGCGGCCTGCCTGACGCTTTATCGATTCGTCGTTCGGCTCGAACGGCCGAAGTGAGCGTCCCATGCACAAGCCCTACACACGCCGCACGTCGCCCGATGGCTCGCAGACCATCCGCCGCGCGGTCCAATTTTCTTTTCTCGCGCTGAATCTCTGGATCGGTGTGGAGTTCTATCTCTTCATCCGCCAATTCGAAGTTCCCGGCGCGGCATTTCGCGAACGCCCGCCCGGTGTCGAAGGCTGGCTTCCGATCGCCGGCCTGCTCAATCTCAAAGCGTTTCTGACCTCAGGCGAAATCCCACTGATCCATCCCGCGGCGATGGTGCTGATCGGCGCATTTCTGGCGATGTCGCTATTGCTTCGGCGTTCCTTCTGCGGTTGGGTTTGTCCGGTCGGTACGTTTTCTGAGCAACTATGGAAACTCGGTCGCCAGACGTTCCGCCGCACCTGGTCGCTTCCACGCTGGCTGGACCTGACGCTGCGGCCGCTGAAATATCTGCTGCTGGCCTTCTTCGGATTCGCCGCCGTCATGATGCCCGCCGAAGCCATCGACGCGTTCATGCGGACGCCTTACGGCGCGCTCGCCGACGTGAAGATGCTCGATTTCTTCCGCAATCTGTCGATCGTCTCGGCCATCGTCCTCGCAATTCTCATTCTGGGTTCGGTCTTCATCAAGAATCTGTGGTGCCGATATCTGTGTCCTTACGGAGCGCTCACCGGGATTGTCGCGCTACTCAGTCCGCTGCGAATTACGCGCGTCCCCGATAAATGCATCGATTGCGCCAAGTGCGCGCACGCCTGCCCGTCGGATCTGCCGGTCGACAAGCTGATACAGATTCGCTCGGCCGAATGCGTCGGATGCCTGGAATGCGTTTCTTCCTGCCCCGCCGAAGGCGCGCTCGATTTGCGAGCCTTCGCGCGCCGCCGCATCTCCCCGCTCGTCATGGCCGCCGGAGTCTGCGCCATTTTTCTGATCGCCGCCGGACTCGCCCAGGCCACCGGCCACTGGCAAAGCCCGATTCCCGCGGCCTTCTATGCGAAGTGGATCCCCATGATCCAATCGCTCTCGCACTAAGCGCTATCTCACCACCCGAATCGTCCAGAAATCGTCCGCCAGATTCGAGTCCGCGACATACGCGTAGGGCAGTGTAAAATACCCGCCCATGCCCCAATCCGTGCCCCACGAATTGCGGACCAGAAAACGTGCCGACGCATCGTCATATCCCGCAGCCATCACCGCATGCCCTCCAAGCGACGTCTCCGACTCATCCGGAAGATCACCCTGGCCCGAATGCGCCACCTCGTCGCTCTCAAAACTCTCATACACCGTGAACCCGAACACGAACGGAAATCCCGCAGCCAGGCACGTCTTCAAATCGCCGATATCCTGCGCGACGCGGCTGTATTGCACCGCCGGATGCGCCTTCGCCGCCTTATAGCACGGCGCCGCGGGACGATCCGCGAACTTCGGTTCGACATACGGC
>JAIQFJ010000262.1 GCA_020073325.1 Terriglobia bacterium
AGCCAGGAGAAGAAAGCGCCGCAGGAAAAGAAAAAGGAAGATCCGCAGCAGGCGGCGATTCTACCGGTGTTCGAAGCATTCCGCGAGATTCTGGCATTCGGCGCTCCCACGGGCGATTCGCAGCCCGAGGCGGGGTCGCTGCCTGAGCTCCCAGAGGCGGCTCCGATGCCGGCCGAGCCGAAGCTGGTGTCCTTATTGGGCGCGGCATTGCTGCCGCGAGGGATCGAAAAGTCCGCCGCGCAGTTGCAGATTCCGCAGCCACGAGTCGAAGAGGACTCGCAGGCACGGGTGCAGCAGCCGGTGTTCGACCTGAAGCTGGCGATCGAGAAGCCTGAAGCGAGTACACCGGTCCTGGCGACTGATCCGCCGGCTGCGTTGCAGCAGCAGCCGCAAGCCGCCGCGATTCTCGCGCCTGTGATGCTCGCCGCGAAACCGGTGGCAGAAGAGCTGCCCGCGCCGCAGAAAGCAGAACCGATTTTCAGCACGCCGGTCGCGGATACGACCACGACGCAGAGCAAACCGCAGGCGGATGGCCACTCCGCGCCGCCCGCTCGCGTCGACCGTCCGTCGGAAATTCTTCCCGCAGAGCCGCGAGCGACGCCGCAGAGTTCGCCGCGCGAAATTACGCTGCGCCTCTCCGATCTTCAGCAGCGTCCCACCGACGTGCGACTGGTAGAGCGCGCCGGCCAGGTGCACGTTTCCGTCCGCACCAGCGACGCCGAATTCGGCCGGACATTGCGCAGCGGCCTGAACGATCTGATGACGCGACTGGATCATGCCGGGATTAAAGCCGAGCTGTCGCGCGGCTCCGACGGCGCTTCGCTCAAGAACAACACGCGCTCGCCCAACGACGAGCAGAACGGCTCCGGTCCGCGCCGCGATCAAAGAGAGCGCCGCCAAACCAGCGGCGACGCGCAGACCTGGATTGAAGAGTTTCAGCAGCAGTCCGATTCCGATGGAGAAACAAGTCTATGAGCACCTCGCCCGTGTCCTTCCCCTCGACGCAGACCACGGTTCCGTCGAACCCCGCAACAAACTCGCCCGACCCGAGCGGACTGGCGAACGAAGAAACATTTCTGCAGTTGCTGGTCGCGCAGATCAAGAATCAGGACCCGACGCAGCCCACCGACGGCACGCAGTTTCTCACGCAGCTCGCGCAGTTCAGCTCGCTCGAGCAGCTCATCGGCATCAAGGGCGACCTGGATACCGCAACTAAAACGCAAACCACGCAGAACGCCGCCACACAGCAGGCAGCGGGCTAGCCACGAAACAGGAGAACCAACATGTCATCTTTTTCCACTGCTCTTTCCGGCCTTTCCGCCGACAACATCGCCTTGGACGTCGTCGGAAATAATCTGGCGAACCTGACGACCACCGGATTCAAAAGCAACGACGTGCAGTTCCACGATCTGCTGCAGCAGGTAAGCGGCGGCGCGCAGATCGGCGGAGGCGTCGGGGCGCCGACCACCAGCCGCAGCTTCACCCAGGGATCCATCCAGCAGACCGGCGGGCAGTTCGACGCCGCGATTCAGGGTGACGGATTCTTCAGTGTCGCCACCAGCAGCGGCACCACGCTCTATTCGCGCGACGGTAGCTTTCGCCTCGACTCCACCGGCACGCTGGTGAACAGCAACGGCGAAGCGGTGCAGGGATGGATGGCCGCGAACGGCGTGGTCAACACCGGCGGAGCGACGGGAAACATCGTGGTCTCCGCGCAGTCGCTGCAGACGCCCACGGCGACCGCGAACTTCACGCTGTCCGCCAATCTCGACGCGGCCACGGCGACCAACGGCACCTTCTCGACGCCGATCCAGGTGATCGATTCCCTGGGCAATACCCACACACTGACGGCCAACTTCACCAAGACCGGCGCGAACGCGTGGAGTTATGACATCGATATTCCGGGCGCGGACGTGACGGGCGGCACGGCGGGAACTCCTTCGTCGCTCGCCACGGGAACCCTGACGTTCAATTCGGCCGGTGTGTTGACCAGCCCCGCCGCGGGCTCGCCCGTGCAGATCGCGGCCAGCGGACTCTCCGACGGCGCCGCGAACCTCAGCATGAACTGGAATCTTTTCGACGCCGCCAACAATCCGCTGGTGACGCAATTTGCGCAAGCTTCCGCGGCGTCCGGCACGACGCAGGACGGTATCCAGTCGGCGCAGATGACCGGCGTAGCGCTCGAAAACGGCGGCAACATCGTCGCGACGTTCTCCAATGGCAAGCAGATGACGATCGCGCAGGTGGCGGTCGCCAAAATCGCGAATCCAGACTCACTGATTTCGGTCGGCAACAACGATTATCAGCTCGGCGCGGATACGATCGCTCCTTCGATGGGCGCGGCGGGCACGGGCGGGCGCGGCACGGTTCTGGGCGGATCGCTCGAAGCATCCAACGCGGACATCGCCAAGGAGTTCACGAATCTGATCGTGTATCAGCGCGGCTATCAGGCGAACTCGAAGGTGATCACCACGCTCGATCAGGTGAGCCAGGACCTGATGAATATCATTCGCTAAGTTGACATGGAAGCGTTTCAACAATTGTTCGCGGTTCTGTTCGTACTCGGGCTGCTGTGCGCGTGCCTGTGGCTTTTTCGAAAAAAAGGCTGGGCGATGCGCACGCCGCTGCGGCGCCGTCGCGGAGACACGCCGCGGCAGCTTGAGGTGATCGACGGATTGTCGCTGACGCCGCACCATTCGTTGCACCTGGTGCGGCTGGCGGATCGCGTGTTGCTGGTCGGATTGTCGCCGCAGGGCTGCAATCTGCTGGATACGTCGAAGGCGGAGCCGAATGCGCCGCTGCATTAAGAGCCTGCTGGTATTGCTTTGCGCGACGGCCGCGGCTCACGGTGCGTCCACCGGCGTTTCCCTGCCCGGCTTCGGCGGCTCGGCGAACAACAGCCTGAGCCTGCCGATGCAGATCGTCATTTCGCTGACGCTGCTGGTGCTGCTGCCGGCGGCGATCATGTGTATCACGCCGTTCCTGCGAATCGCCATCGTCCTGCATTTCCTGCGGCAGGCGCTGGGCACGCAGACCGTGCCGTCGAACCAGGTGCTGATCGGGCTCTCGATGTTTCTTTCTTTCCTGATCATGCAGCCGGTGGCCACAGAAATTTACAACAAAGCCTACGAGCCGATGGATCAAGGCAAGCTGAGCGCGTCGCAGGCGTTCGACGAGGGCTCCAAACCGCTCAAATCATTTTTGGCGAAATTCGTGCGGGAAAAAGATGTGAAGCTGTTCGTCGAAGTGGCCAAAGCGCCGGCTCCGCACACACCCGAGGACCTGGGGTTGCAAGTCCTGATCCCGGCTTACATTCTTTCCGAACTCAAAGCCGGATTCCAAATCGGCGTGCTGCTGTTCCTGCCCTTCCTGGTGATCGACCTGGTTGTCGCCTCCGTCACGCTTTCGATCGGAATGGTGCAGCTTCCGCCCGCGATGATTTCGGCGCCGTTCAAGATTCTGTTGTTCGTGCTGGTCGACGGCTGGACGCTTGTGGTCGGCTCGCTGGTCAAATCATTTTACTGAGGAATTGTCATGACACCCGAATCCGCCATTCATATCATCAGCCAGGCTTTCATGTCGGCATTCTGGCTGGCCGCGCCGCTGTTGCTGCTGGGATTCGCCGTCGGCATCGTCGTCAACCTGATTCAGGTGGCGACCTCGCTGCAGGATTCCGCCTTCAGCACCTTTCCGCGCCTGGCCGCGTTTCTCACCGGTGTCCTGCTGATGATGCCGTGGATGCTGAAAAAACTAACGGCTTACACGATCGACGTTTTCTCCTCTATTTCGACCTATGCCCGGTGAGCTGAGGCTCGACCTGGGAACGCTCTATGCGTTCATGCTGGTGCTGGCGCGCGTCGGCGGAGCCTTCGTCTTCGTCCCGCTGCCCGGCACCAAGAGCGGACCCGACTTCGCGCGCGTGCTGATCGCCGTGTTCCTCACCATCGCCCTGTTCCCAAGCTGGCCCGCGATTCAGGCGAATCAGGTCGACATGGCGAAGTTCACCGGATGGTTGCTGTCCGAAGCGGCGCTTGGCCTCGGCGTGGGATTGCTTGCGGGTTTCGTCGCCGAAGTTTTCCAAATGGGCGCGCAGATCGTGACCATCCAGGCCGGCTACAGTTTCGCATCGACCATCGACCCGACCTCGGGCGCGGATTCCACGGTGCTGGTGACCATGGCGCAGCTCGCCTCGGGAGTTTTGTTTTTCGCCACCGGGCTCGACCGCCAGGTGCTGCTGATCTTCGCTCATAGTCTGCAATCGCATCCGCCCGGGACCTTCGCGCTGTCGCAATCGATGGTCACGCAAGTCATGAAAGCCGGATCGATTATCTTCAGCGGAGGATTCCGGCTGGTGCTGCCGATCGTCGCGCTGCTTGCCATGATCGATATTTCGCTCGCCCTGCTGGCGCGGTTGAACGCGCAGCTTCAGCTCATCAGCCTGGCGTTTCCTTTGAAGATGCTGGCTTCGCTGGCGCTGTTCGCGTGGCTGCTTTCGATCTTCCCGCGGCTGTTCACGCAAACCGCCGCGCCGCTGTTCGACCTGGCGCGTCGATTTTTCGGATAACCCGGCATGGCGGATTCGAGTAAAACAGAACAGCCGACAGCAAAACGCCAGCTCAAGGCGCGGCAGGAAGGGCAATTCGCCCAGTCGCGCGAACTCGCCGCCGCCACGCAGTTCTTCGTCTTCGTCACGTTTCTGACCTCCGCGATCACGGGCTGGCTCACTACGGTGAAGCAGACCCTGCGGATCGCGCTCGAAACCGCATTCACGACAGACCTCGACATCCCGACCATCGTGCAGATCTCGAGCAGCCTGCTGAGCCGCATCTTCGTTCCGCTCGCGGTGGCCGCGGGTGTTTCCGGTCTGGTGACGCTCGCCGTTCATCTGGCGATCACCAAGATGGGATTCAGCTTCAAGAAATTCACGCCGAATTTCAACCGTCTGAATCCGGTGAACAAGATCAAGGACCTCGCGCGCCAGGGGCCGGTGGGAGCCGCGCAGGCTGTCGCGATGCTCGCCGTGTTCGGATTCACCGCTTTTTCGATCGCGCGCCACAACGCTGAAATCTTCCTCTCGATCCCCTTCGCGACGCTTGAAACCGGGCTTTCCGTGGTCGCATCGTCGTTGAAGGACCTGTTGTGGAAAGCAGCGGGCGTGTTCGTCATATTCGGCATCATCGACCTGGTCCGCCAGAAACGCCGCTTCACCAAGGACCTCAAGATGACCAAGCAGGAAGTCAAAGAGGAATCGAAGGAGAACGAAGTTTCTCCGCACGTCAAGGGACGCATTCGCCGCATGCAGCGCGACGCCGCTCGCAAGCGCATGCTGAAAGAAGTCGCCACCGCGACCGCCGTGATCGTCAACCCGACGCATTTCGCCGTCGCGCTGCGCTACGAACACAAGACCATGGCGACGCCGCTCGTCGTGGCGAAGGGCAAGAACCTGATCGCGGCTCGAATCCGCGCCATTGCGATCGAAAACGGCGTGCCGATCGTGGAGAATCCGCCGCTGGCGCAGGCGCTCTACAAATCGGTCGACGTGGGCCGCGAGATTCCGGCGCATCTGTTCCGCGCGGTCGCCGAAATTCTGGCGTACATCTACAAGTTGGCGCGCCGGTAGACCGGAACGGGAGAACTCTCGACTGAACCCCGTGGGGCCGGTTGTCAAACCGGCTTTTCTTACCCGGTCGACACCAGCCGGTTTGGACAACCGGCTCGCCGCTTTCACAAGCGGCCCCACGCATCGTTATAAACTAGACCGCGTGATCCGACTCTCTTTTCTGCTGACGATCCCGCTGCTGGCGCAGCCGGTGAAGTTTCGCGAACACCTGGTGGCCTCCGACCAGCGCGGCGGATACCAGGTGGTGGTCGCCGACATGAATCACGACGGCAAGCCTGACATTATCGCGCTCGCTTCAGGATTGCGCGAACTCGCATGGTACGAAAATCCGGGCTGGCAGAAGCACGTGATCGTGGAAGGCATCCGCCAGCCGATCAACGTCGCCGTCGTCAAGCTGGACACGAATCGTGTCCCGGTGCTCGCGCTGGCGCATGAATTTTCGCCGCAAGCCAAGCGCAGCATCGGCACCGTGTCGATCCTCGAAAACGAAAGCGGCGACACATGGAAACGCACCGACATCGACAAGCTGCCGAGTTCGCATCGCCTGCGGATGATGAATGGCCTGCTGGTCAACGCGCCGCTGACGAATGAGAACGCCGAGGCTCCCGATTATCGCGGCGGCACTCCACTGGTGTTCTACAAGCCCGGCGAATGGAAGCGCTCGCTGATCACCCGTGACGACGACGGCGTCGTCCACTGCATCTATCCGTTCGACTGGGACGGCGACGGGACGCAACAGCTCCTCACCGCGAGCTTCCAGGGCGTGTTCCTCATCAAGCAGACGAAAGATGGACAATTCACTCGCACCAAGCTCACTGGCGGCAGTCCCGAGGCGTGGCCGAAGAGTGGAGCGAGCGACGTCGCGGTCGGCCATCTCGGCAAGAAGCGTTTTCTCGCGACGATCGAGCCGTGGCACGGCAACGAAGTCGCGGTCTACACCGAACAGAAAGGCGAATGGCAGCGCGAAATGATCGACTCATCGCTGGTCGACGGCCACACACTGCTCACCGGCGACCTCGACGGCAACGGCAACGACGTGATCCTCGCCGGCTATCGCGGCAAAGGCGCGAGCGTGAATCTGTATCGCTTCGACGGAAAGACGTGGACGAAATCCTTGCTCGACGAAGGCGGCATGGCCGGCGCCGGCTGCGCGATCGCCGATCTGAATGGCGACAAGAAACTCGATATCGTCTGCATCGGCACGTCGACCGCGAACGTGAAGTGGTACGAGAATCTCGGCAAGTAGACGTCCATCTGCGGCCATTCGGTAGAATCGAGCTGTGCGATTCGTCTTTTTCCTGATTCCCGCCATGCTCAGCGCTGCCGAATTGAATATCGATCACGTCACCGTTGCCGGCGCCGAGTTGAAAACCATGCAGGCGAACCTCGCCTCAATCGGGATCAAATCCGAATATGGCGGACCGCATTCGAACCACGCCACCGAAATGGCGATCACCAGTTTTCCCGACGGATCGTATCTCGAGCTGATCGCCATCCAGCACGACGCCGTGGCCGCTGCCCTGAATGCGCATTACTGGAAGAAATACATGCGGGGCAATGCCGGTCCATGCGCGTGGGCCGTTCGCGCCGAAGATCTTTCGGCGGAACTGAAGCGGCTGAAAACGGTCGACGTGAAAGTCGGCGACGCGCAGCGCAGCGGGCGGCAGAAGCCTGACGGAACAAAGCTTGAGTGGGAGACGGCGAACGTCGGGCCGGGGCCGAACGGCGGATTCTTTCCGTTCATCATTCACGATTTCACGCCGCGCGAAAATCGGGCGTTCGTCGCGGGGCATCCGACCACGACGGAATATCGCGGCGTGACGCGCGTGGTGATCGCGGTGAACGACCTGAAAGAAGGCATCGAGCGTTATCGCAAAGCGTACGGACTGGCGGCTCCGGTGGAAACGCGCGATCAGGCGCTGGGCGCGCGGCTCGCGGTGTTCGAAGGATCGCCGGTGGTTCTCGCGACTCCGTTCAAGGCCGCGCTGGTCGCCGATCGCATTGAGAAATTCGGCGAAGGTCCGTGCGCATTCGTGCTCGGCAAAGCGGGCCGCAAGGCTGGCTGGAAGGTCGAGTGGTTCAACACCGGAAAGCTCCAGTGGCATTTGGGTGTTGAGTAGCTCTACGGCACCGCCGGCGGCGCCGCGCGACGCTTCGTCGCCTGCTCGAAGGCGTAACCCAACTCGATCAGCTTCGGCTCGCTGCACGCCATTCCGGTGAATCCGACGCCGAACGGCGCGGGTTTGGCTTTGAACGAATCCGGAATCGGTGGCGCCGGCGCATTGGGGACGAACCCGAACGGCACGATCACCGTCGGATAGCCGGCCTTGGCTGCGATGGAAGCGCTGCTCGCAGAGGGAAATAACAGCGCGTCGAGACGATTCGCCTTCATCGCCTCATCGATGCCGTGCGTCGCCGCCAGGTCGATGTCTCGCGCACGATCGGTCTCATAGCGCGCGCGATCCGTGTTCAGATCCATCTCATCCGAAATGTCGAGATTCGACTGGCCGTAGCGGATCGAGCCCGCTCGTGTATGGGTGATGTTCCACTCGCGCAGTTCCGTCAGCGATTTCACCGGAGCCGACGGACCGAGCGTCGCCAGCCACTTGTTGAAATCTCGCTTCATCCCGTACTTAAAATCCACCGAACAATCCGCATCGTGCCCGCGCCCTTCACTCGCGCCGGAGCAGGGATTGAACAGCAGCACGTTTTTCTCGACCTGTTTCGCCACGACGCTCGGAATGTCCGCCGGATCGACGATCACCGCGCCTTGCTTCTTCAAAATATCGATCACCTCGGCCATCAGCTTCGCCGCTTCGGGCCCGAGCCCGCCGCGTTGTCCGTTCCCTCCAGGAAGCGTGGTCTTGTCGTAGTAAAACGCGCGCGGAATGCCGATGCGCGCGCCCTTCAATCCGTTCGCGTTCAGAAAACGCGTGTAGTCGCGATTCGCCGGGGGAGCGCAGCGCTTCGTCGCGTCATCGTTCGGATCGGGCTGCGCGCCTTCCATCGCGCCCAGCATGATGGCGACGTCGGAAACGAATTTCGCCATGGGACCCGCCGTATCCTGGTCGGCCGTGATCGGAATCACGCCGTAGCGGCTCACGCGACCCACCGTCGGTTTGATCCCGGCGAGCATGTTTTGATTCGACGGACTCAAGATCGATCCCGACGTTTCCGTCCCGACGTTGCCCGCCCAGAAATTCGCGGCCGTGCCGATTCCGGAACTCGATCCGCCGGTCTGCATCACCGGGCGCCCATCGTCGAAATTCGAGCGCGGATCGCGCCTCGGATCGTAGGGATTCATGCCCCACAGCCGCACCGCGTTGTAATTTCCCGGCATCGGCGTGGGCGCGCCGGCCACCCAATTGGCGAGCTCCGTCAGCGTCGTTTTCGCGATGATGATCGCACCCGCGTCCTTCAGATTTTTCGCGAGCGTGGCTTCGTAAGGAGACACATAACCTTCGAACGCGAGCGCGCCGCCGGTGGTCGGCATTTCCGTCGTCATCACGTTGTCTTTCAGGCCGATCGGAATGCCGTGCAGCGGACCGCGAATGCGTCCGGCGGCTCGCTCGCGATCACGCTCGTCGGCGATTTTTAACGCGTCCGGATTCACCGTGATCACGGCGTGCAGTACATCTTCGTATATCGCGATGCGCGTCAGGTATTGCGTGACCAGCTCGCGCGACGTGAGCCGTCCCTGCTCCATCGCGGTCCGCATCTCGGGGATGCTTTTTTCGACGACTGAAAAACTGGTCCGATTTTCCTGCGCGCTGACAATGATCGCGACGCCGAGAGGGAGAAGCAGGAGAAGCCGTT
>JAIQFJ010000263.1 GCA_020073325.1 Terriglobia bacterium
GATCGCGTGCGCGAACGTCGCGAATCTCATGACGGCGCAGGCGGCGGCGCGCGGGCGGGAAATGGCGCTGCGGGTTTCGATCGGCGCGGGGCGCTGGCGGCTGGTGCAGCTGGTGCTGATCGAGAGCGCGCTGGTAGGGATATTCGCGGCGGCGGCGGGCGCGTTGTTTGCGTGGTGGTCGGCGCCGTTCATCGTGGGGATGATCAATCCGCGGGACAATCCGGCGAGGCTCGCGCTGCCGGCCGACGCGCACGTGCTGGGGTTCGGCGTGGCGCTGACGATTTTCGTCACGCTGTTGTTCGGACTCGCGCCGGCGCTGCAGGCATCGGCGGTGGCTCCCGCGGCCGCGCTCAAGGGAGGATCGGAGCCGCACTCGAAGCGCCGCCTGATGCACGCGTTGATCGCGGCGCAGGTGGCATTTTGTTTTCTGGTGATCTTCGCGGCGGGATTGTTCGCGTCGACTTTCCGCAACCTGTCGCATCGTCCGTTGGGATTTTCTCCCGACGGTTTGTTGGCGATCGACGTGGTGACGCGCACGCCGCAGCCGGCCGCGTACTGGTCGCAGATGGCGGATCATCTGCGTGACATGAACGGAGTCGATGCGGTCGCGATCAGCGGATGGGCGCCGGTTTCGCCCGATGGCGGCTGGAACAATTTTATTTCGGTCAACGGCGCGCCTCCGGGCCCGATCATTGCTTATATGCTGGCAGTGTCGCCGCGATGGTTCGACGCGATCAAGACGCCGATTGTCGCGGGGCGCGATTTTCGGCCGGGCGAGACGAGGCCGGGGGGAGTCATCGTGAACGAGACGTTCGCGCGCGAATTTTTCGGCGGCGCGAATCCGCTGGGACAGGTCGTCGGCATGATGCACATGCGCTGTCCCATCGTCGGCGTCGTGCGCGACACGCCGTATCGAAGCCTGCGGGAGCCAATTCTGCCGGTCGCGTATCTTCCGATTGACAACGCCGACGATGCGGGGGCGACGCGTCCGATGCGGTCGGCCACCTTTATGGTGCGCAGCGCGAATCCTCTGGCGGCGGCTTCGATGCTGCGCAACGAAATTCCGCGCGTGCGGCCCGAGTTCCACGTGAGCAATCTCCGCACGGAACGCGAACTGGTGGATGCGCAAACCGTCCGCGAACGGCTGGTCGCGATGCTCGCGCTCTTTTTCGCGGCGGTCGCGCTGCTGCTGGCGGGAATCGGACTGTACGGCGTGCTCGATTATTCGGTGTTGCAGCGGCGGCGCGAGATCGGGATCCGGATTGCGATCGGCGCGCGGGCGGGAGAAATCGCGCGGCGCGTCACGACGGAAATTTTCGCCATGGTCGCGCTGGGGGCGATCGCGGGAGTGGCGGCCGGATTCGCATCCGTGCGATTTATCGGCTCGCTCTTGTACGACGTATCGGCGAGAGATCCGGGGATGCTGCTGCTGCCGGGCGCTATCATCGCGGCGTCCGCATTATTGGCCGCGATACCGCCCGTGCTGCGCGCGGTGCGGATCGATCCGGTGGCGATGCTGCGGGCGGAATAAAGATGAACTGGCTCGATTCGTTGCGCGCGGACGCGGTGTTCGGATGGCGGCAGCTCTCGAAGCGAAAGGTCACCTCCGCGGCGGCGATCGTGTCGCTGGCGCTTGCCATGGGCGCCTCCATCGCGGCGTTTCGGCTGATCGACGCACTGCTGCTGCGGCCTCTGCCGGTGGCGGGCGCGGACCGGTTATACGCGCTGTCGCGAAAGGGATTCATCGTGCAGGGCAGGCCCGCGACGGTGGACGGCTGGGAATACCCGCTGTTGCGCGACCTGCGCGCGGCGGCGAGCCCCGCGGAGCTGATCGCGATCTCCTACGCGGAACACGCCGAGGTCGCCTATGGTTCGGAAATCGAGAAAGCGCATGTGCAGTACGTTTCGGGCGGGATGTTCGGCTCATTCGGGCTGAAGCCCGCGGTGGGCAGCCTGTTCGATCCAGCCGGGGCCCGCCCGTTTGCGGTGTTGTCGCACGATTATTGGACCCGGCGGTTTGGCGCGGACAGGAGCGTCGTCGGCCGGGCGTTGCGGCTCGGCGGCAGCGTGTACGAAATCGCGGGAGTGCTGGCGCCGGGCTTCACGGGGACCGAGCCCGGCACGATGGTCGACATTTTTCTTCCCGCGCCGATGCATTGGGGCGCGTCGCACGACGACTGGAGCGTCTTTCGCGCGTTTGTGCACCTGCCGGCCGGCGCGGCGGTTGCTCCCATACGCGACAGGCTGAGCGCTGCGCTTCTGGATCGAAATGAGCGGCGCGGTGGAGATTCCCTCAATCAACGGCTCGCGATGGAGCCGGCGGCGGCGGGAATTTCGGGGATGCAGTCGGCGTATCGACTCTCGCTTGCGGCGCTGGCCGTTCTGGTCGCGCTGGTGCTGGCGATCGCGTGCGCGAACCTCGCGAATCTGATGGCGGCGCGGGCAGCGGCGCGAGAGCGCGAGATGGCGCTGCGCGTTTCGATGGGCGCCAGCCGGTGGAGACTGGCGCAACTCGTAGGGGTGGAAGGCGCGCTGCTGGCGATCGCCGCGGCGTCGCTGGGAGCGGTGCTGGCGTGGTGGTCGGCTCCGTTCGTCGCCGGCCGGATCAGTCCGCCGGAGAATCCGGTGCGCCTGAATCTCACGGCGGACGGGCGCGTGATCGCGTTCGGGTTCGGGTTGGTCTTCTTCGTCACGCTGCTGCTGGGGATGCGGCCGGCGGCCCGCGTGTGGAACACCCGGCTGATCGAAACGCTAAGCCGGCGGCCGCCGCGCGGAATGGGAATGCTGATCGCGATGCAGACCGCACTTTGCTTTCTCGTGCTGTTTGTCGCATCGATGTTTGTGTCGACGTTCGAGCGGCTTTCGCATCAGCACACCGGATTTTCGGTGGAGCGAATCCTGAATCTCGATGTGGCGACGGAGAAGAACCAGCCCGCGGCTGTATGGAATGAAGCGGCGAATCGATTGCGCGGGGTGCCTGGAGTCGAAGCGGCCGCCTACGCCGATTGGCCGCTGATGGACGGCTACGGGTTCAAGTTCAACGCAATTTCGGTGAACGGCGCCCCTGCCGGGAAGGCGCTCACGTGGTTTCTGAATGTTTCTCCGGGGTGGATCGAAACGATGAAAATCCCGCTGATCGACGGCCGCGACTTCCGTGACCACGACCTTTCGCCCGGCGCGGCGATCGTCAATCAGGCCTTCGCGCGGCAGTACTTCGACGGCGCGAATCCGATCGGCAAGTGGTTCGAAGGAACTTCGGGGTACATGCGCGGGCAACGATTTACGATTGTCGGCCTCGTCGCCGACGCGCGGTATCGCTACCTGCGCGAAGAGGTTCCGCCGGTCGCCTACACGCCATTTCACCGGCTGGACGCGAAAGGGACGATGCCGGGAGGAACGTTCGTCGTTCGCACATCGAGCAGCGATCCGTCGGTGCTGGCTCCGGTTCTGCGCCACGAAATTCCCGCGGTGCGGCCTGAGTTTCGAGTTCGCACGGTGCGCACGCAACGCGAACTGAGCGACGCCCAGACCATCCGCGAACGGCTGATTGCGATGCTGGCTTTGTTCTTCGCGGCGATCGCGCTGCTGCTGGCGGGCATCGGGTTGTATGGCGTGCTGGATCATTCGGTGGTGCAGCGGCGGCGCGAGATTGGGATTCGCATGGCACTCGGAGCGCGAGGCGCGCATATCGCCCGCGTCGTGACGGCGAGGATCGCGGCGATGGTGCTGGCCGGCGCTCTCGGCGGGCTCGTGCTTGGCCTGACATTGGCCGGGTACCTCCGGACTTTGCTCTACGGCGTCCATCCGACCGATCCGGCGATGCTCGCGATTCCATCCATCACTGTGGCGGCGGCCGTGATCGCGGCGGCGATTCCCGGAGTCCTGCGCGCCCTGCGCATCGATCCCGCGGCGATGCTGCGTGCGGAGTGAACCATGTCCATCTGGTCCCGGATCGCGAATGTGTTTCGTCCGAATCGCCTGATGCGCGAAATTGACGAAGAGCTGCAGTCGCATCTCGATGAAGCAAGCGAGAATGGACGCGGCTCGGCGGCATTCGGATCGACGCTGCGAATTCGCGAGGCGAGCCGCGACGTGAAGCTGCTGCCGTGGCTCGATTCGCTACGCGCCGACGCGGTGTTCGGCTGGAGGCAGCTCGCCCGCAAGAAAATCACCTCGTCCGCCGCGATTCTTTCGCTCGCGATCGCCATCGGAGCATGCACATCGGCATTTCGGCTGATCGATGCGCTGCTGCTGCGGCCGCTACCGGTGGCGAACGCAGGTCGCCTTTACGCGGTCGTGTTCCAAAACCTCGGCCCCGACGGGAAAGAAACGGTCTACGACAGTTCCTCCTATCCGATGTTTCTCAGCATGCGCGCGGCGGTTCAGGATCAGGCGGAGCTGATTGGGATTTCCTATGCCGAACGAGCCGACGTCACCTACGGGTCGGATCAGGAGATGGAAAAGGCGCACTGGCAGTACGTTTCGGGCTCGATGTTCCGCGCGCTCGGAGTTCGGCCGTCCGCTGGGCGACTCTTCGAGGATCGCGCGGATGCGGCGCCGCATCCCGTGGCGGTTCTCACCCACGACTATTGGATGCGGCGGTTCGGCGGCGATCCGCGCGCGGTCGGCAAGACTCTGCGCCGAGGTGATGATGTGTTCGAAATCACAGGCGTCGCCGAAGAGAAGTTCACGGGCACCGAAACGGGAACCGTCACGGATGTTTTCGTCCCGATCTCGATGAAAAATCCGCGAACGCTGCACAGCGCGAATAACTTTTGGCTGCGGACGCTCGTCGTCATGGCTCCGGACGCCGCCCCGGGGGCGGTTTCTCGGCGGCTGGAAGCGACGTATCGTGTCTACCAACAGGAGCGCGCCAAGGGATTCACGGGGATGTCGCGACATCAGCTCGAGCAATTTTTCCGCGAGACGTTTCTGTTGGAACCCGCCGCGTCCGGGCGGTCGAATCTGCAACGGGACTACGGGCGGGCTCTCGCGACGCTGGGAGGATTGGTCGCGCTGGTGCTGCTGATCGCGTGCGCCAACGTCGCGAACCTGATGACGGTGCGGGCGGCGTCGCGATCGCGGGAAATGGCGCTGCGCGTATCGATCGGCGCGGGACGATGGCGCCTGGTGCAACTCGTACTGATGGAGAGCGCGTGGCTGGCGTTTCTGGCGACCGCGCTTGCGGCGGCGTTCGCGTGGTGGTCGGCTCCCGCAATACTGGCGATGATTCAGACGGACGATCCGGCGAGATTGGTTCTGCCGGCGGATTGGCGCGTGCTGGGATTCGCGCTGGCGTTGGCGCTTGCCGTGACGTTCCTGTTCGGACTCGCGCCGGCTTTGCGGGCGTCGCGCGTCAAGCCGGCAAGCGCACTGAAAGGTGGCGAACATCCGCACTCGCGGCGGCACGTGATGCATGTTCTGGTGGCGGCGCAGGTGGCGTTCTGCTTTGTCGTTCATTTCGCAGCCATCCTTCTGGCGACGTCGTTCGAAAGATTGGCGGATCAACCGACGGGATTCTCGGCGGAGCGGATCGTGACGTTGGAATCGTTGACGCGCCGCCCGCAGCCTGCTGTGTATTGGGATCAGGTGGTCGAACATCTGCGTACGCTTCCGGGCGTCGAAAAAGTCGCGCTAAGCGCATGGCCGGTGATGAATGGCGAGAGCGCGATTTCTTACGTTTCGGTAAACGGTCCGCCGACCGATGTGTACGCCGATATTTTCCGCGTCTCCGGTGAGTGGTTCGACGCGATGAAAATCCCGCTGCTCGACGGCCGCACGTTCCGGCCCGGCGAGGCATATCCGTCATCAGCGATCGTGAATCAGGCGTTCGCCAAAGAATTTTTCGGCGGCGCGAATCCCGTAGGCCGATTTTTCGAGCGAGTCAATTCGGGTGCGCGCGTGCGGCTGCAGATCGTCGGGCTGACGCGCGATGTGCGGCTGCGCGATAACCGGCGGGTCCCGATTCCACCGACCGTTTTCGTTCCTTTCGCGGGAGCCGATTCGGCGCGCGGAACGTTCGTCGTGCGAACCGCGACAACGAATCCGCTGGCCATCGCGAACCTGTTGCGCCAGGAGGTGCCGCGCGCCCGGTCCGAATTTCGAGTGAGCAATATCCGCACCCAGGAAGAGCTCAATCACTCGCCTCTGCTGCGGGAGCGGCTGCTGGCGCTGCTCGGGCTGTTTTTCGCGGCCGTCGCGCTGCTGCTCGCCGCAATCGGATTGTATGGCGTGCTCGATTACTCGGTCCTGCAACAGCGCCGCGAAATCGGGATCCGGCTGGCGATCGGTGCCAGAGCGAGCGACATCGCGCGGAAAGTCGCTTCGGAAATGGCGCTGATGGCCGCATCGGGAGTCGCGGCGGGAATCGCGCTCGGAATGTTTTCAAGCCGCTTGATCGAAAGATTGTTGTTTGAGGTCCGGCCAACCGACTTCACGATGCTCGCGACGCCGCTCGGCATCACGCTTTTTGCCGCGCTCTTCGCCACGCTTCCGGCAATAATCCGAGCTGTGGCAATCGATCCGGTCACGATGTTGCGATCGGAATAAATGTTGCGAATCGAATAGATCCGACGTTCGCCGCGGGAGTAACGTAGCGGATATGGATTACGTGCTGCCCGCCGCGGCAGCGCTGGTCGCGATTCTGCTGGTGCCCGGCTGGTCGTTCTATTTCGACGTGACGCCGAAAGTCGTGGTGCTGCTCGCGGCCGCGGCGGTCGCGATGATCGGGCTGGGATTTCCCCGCTCGAAATGGATGATGCGGATCGTCGCGTTTCAAGCCGCGGCCGTGATCCTCGCGACGCTGTTCTCCACACACCGCTGGGTTTCGGTCTACGGCAGCACTTGGCGCCGCAGCGGACTTTTCGCGGAACTCGCAATTCTGGTCTTCGCCATCGGCGCGACTCAAGTCAGAGACCTTCGCGGCTGGCTGCGAATCACCGTGCTCGCGTCGATCCCGATTGCGCTTTACGCGATGCTTCAATACTTCGGCATCGATCCGATCCTGAGCGCGCGCGGGTATCAGTTCGGCGAAGGCAAGTACATGATTGTGCGGCCGCCGGCGACGCTCGGTCATGCGGCTTATCTGGCGACCTATCTCCTGTACGTGATTTTTGCGGGCGCGGAACTGGCGCGGCGCGAATCGACTGGCCTGTGGCGCGCGGCGGCGATCACGGCTTCGGCGCTGGCGTTCTTCGCGATGGCGCTGAGCGGGACGCGCGCCGCGCTGGTGGGCTTCGCGGCCGGCGCGCTCTTCGTGGCGCTGCGCGACCGGGTGAATCGGAAGGCGCTCTATGCGGGCGTCGCAATGCTGGCGGCGATCGCGATGTTTTACGTAACGCCGTGGGGCGAGCGCCTGCGCGCCCGCGTCTTCTGGTCGAGCGAGGACGCACTGGGGGGCGCTCGCCTGATGTTGTGGCGCGATACGCTGCGGATGTCGGCCGGGCGGCCGGTGTCGGGCTTCGGGCCTGAGACGTTTTCGATGGAGTTCCCCCGGCATCAATCGGTCGAGCTGGCGCGCGCGTACCCGGACTTTTATCACGAGTCGGCGCACAACGTCTTTCTCGACGCTCTGGTCTCGAAGGGCCTGTTGGGATTGCTCGCGATGCTGGCCGCGGCGGCGTTCGGGATCGCGATCGCGCGCGGATTTCTCGGGGCGGCGCTCGTGGCCATGCTGGTCAGCCAGCAGTTCACGGCGTTCACGGTCCCGACCGAGCTGTATTTCTTTCTGACGCTCGGCATGCTGGCGGCTGACCCGAAGGCGTCGATGGCGGCTGCGTTCAAGCCGCTGCGAATCGGAGCCGCGGTTTTATTCGCGGGTTTCGCTGTCTATCTGGCGACGGGCGATGTTCTGCTTGGGTCGGCTCGACGCGCGATGGACCACGGCGAGATCGACCGCGCCGCGACGTTCGTCGATCGGGCACGGCAGTGGAACGCGTCCGCGGATTTCTATTTTTCGCGCCGTTTCGCGGCGCTGAACGGGTTACGGTCCTGGCAATACGGTTTCGCGGCCGCGGCTCGAGCGACCGAGACAGCGGACGATCCGCAGAATGCGTGGATCAATTTAGCGGCGTTCCAGGCGGGAACGAACGACGCGCATGCGGTGGAACGAAGCCTCAGGAGCGACATCGAAATTGCCCCCAACTGGTTTAAGCCGCACTGGCTGCTGGCGCAGGTTCTTCAGCAGCAGGGGCGTCTTGGGGAGGCGCGCGCGGAGGCGACGCTCGCCGCGGATCGCGACGGCGCGAAACATCCCGAAGTGGCGGCTACACTGCATCATCTGCGTTAATCCGCTGCAAAGAATCGTCTCGTCTGCTCTATCAACGCTGCGAGGTTGGCCGTATTCTTGGGGTATGAAACGGCATCTTGGGATCGCTCTGATCCTTTCTTCCTCACCGGCGCTCTTTGCGCAAAAACCCGTCGTGGCGGACGGAGGTGTCATTAACGCCGCTAGTTTCGCGAAGGATTCGAAGACCGGATTGGGAACGGCCACCGCTCCGGGATCTCTGGTCGCCATTTTCGGGACGTTCACGGCCAGCACGGTGCAAAGCGCGGACACGATTCCGTACTCCACCTCGCTCGGCGGCGTCAGCGTGACCATCGGCGGCGTGAAGGCTCCGCTGCAGAACGTCATTCTGGATCAGGCCACCTCGGGAGGATTTCCGTTCATCACGGCGCAGGTGCCGTTCGAAGTTCTCAGCGGCCAGACGTCCGGAAATGCGAACGTCGTGGTAACGATCAATGGCGTCGATTCGGACCCGAAACCGATGCCTTTCGTCGCGGCCTCGCCCGGGCTCTTCACGATTCCCGCGAATGGACAAGGCAATGCCGTGCTGGTCATGACGGATGGCCCGGATGTCGGCAAAATCGCGGCGCCGAATCCGGCGGCGGTTCTGAACTATCCCGCAGCTCCGATCAAAGCGGGAGGCCGGGGATTTTTCTACGCGACCGGCCTGGGCGCGCTGAGTCCCGCGGTGAACGATGGCGACGGCGGGCTCGACGGCGTGACTCATCAATCCACTGCGCCTCCCACGGTGCTGATCGGCGGGATCACGGCGACGGTCGAATATGCGGGCGTCTCCGGGTATCCGGGCGTCTATCAAGTGAATATCATTGTGCCGTCGGGTGTGCCGACCGGGGACAAAGTGCCGCTCGTCGTCAAGACGGCCGATGGGTCGATCACCAGCAACACGGCCACGATCGCGATTCAGTAAGTCCGCGTCTCGCTAGGTCCTCCTCCGGGCACGATCTTCGGATCGTGCCCTTTTGTTTTCGTGGCGACCACGCGCCACCCTACCCGTCAAGTGAACGTCTCATAAGTCGCGGACAGCGAGCCGCGACCAGAGGGAGCGGTCAAGACTGACGTTTCACAAACTCCCGTCGCTGAGACTCTTGATCGAAGCGGCGGCGCGTGGA
>JAIQFJ010000264.1 GCA_020073325.1 Terriglobia bacterium
CACGCGCTTTCTCGAATCGCAGCCCATCTCCGGCGTCCTCGCCGATCGCCACCTCTTCGCCACCACCGCGGTGAACGCCGATTTCCTCGAAGCCAACCGAGCGGAACTCGCGAGCTCCCGACCCACCTGGGTGGTCGACGGACTGGGCCGCTACAACCCGCCGCTCGCTCTCGACAAGCAGCCGTATCTCAAAGACTGGCTCGCGCAATACAAAGAAGCGGCGCGCACCGGCTTTTCCGTCCTCTATCACCTGCGTTAAACTCAAGCGATCCGATGCTTCGTCTCGCGTTCCTGGCCCCTGTCGTCTGGCTGCTGTGTTCGTGCAATCGCGCGCCGGAAAAATCGCTCACGATCGCAGTGAACGCCGGCGTCGAAGGCACCGCGCTGAAGACCGCCGCGAAAGAGTGGGGAGCCGCGCACGGCGTGAAAATCGAAGTGGTCGAGCTTCCCTACGCCAATCTTTTCGAAAAAGAGCAGCTCGATCTTTCGAGCCGCACCGGAGCCTACGACGTCATTATGATCGACGACCCGTGGTTCCCGCGCATGGCCGACGGCCTCGCCGCGCTGCCGCACGAGCCCGACGCCGATTTCATCGCGTCGTGCGTCGCCGTTACTCGGGCCGGAGGCAAGACGCTGGCGCTGCCCTACGTCGGCAACTCGCAGCTTTTCTTCTATCGCAAGGACCTCTTCGCGAAATATAAGATGGACGCGCCCAAGACTTGGGACGACGTCCTCGCCGGTGCGAAAAAAATCGGCGAGAGCGAAAAAATGTACGGCTATGTGATGAGGGCCGCCGCCGGAAACGCGGTCGTCGCCGATTTCATGCCGCTGCTGTGGGCCTTCGGCGGCGATGTGCTCGATGCCTCGCAGAAACCGGTGGTCGATTCACCGGCTGCGATCGACGCGCTACGTTTCATGCTCCAGCTCGGCAAATATTCGCCGCCCGGATACGCCGGGTTCAATGCCGACGAAGTTTCCGCGCATCTGCTTCAATCGACCGCGCTGATGAGCATCAACTGGCCCGCCTGGATCGCCGCGATGGACGATCCCGCCAAGTCGAAGGTGGTCGATAAAATCGATTTCATTCCGATGCCCGGAGAGCGCGCGCCAGGCGTCGGCGAACTCGGCACGTGGCTGATCGCTGTTCCCGCGGCGTCGAAGCACAGTGCCGACGCATTCGATTTCCTCTTCTGGTCCACCGACGCTCCGCAGCAGAAGCAGGCCGCCCTTCGTGGCAATCCTCCGACCCGGCGCAGCGTGTTCCAATCGCCGGACCTGGTCGGGAAGTTCCGGGCTTTTCCTGCGCAACTTGCCGCTCTCGAATCCGCGCGACCGCGTCCGCGCACGAAACTCTGGAACGAAATCGAAAACACCTTCGGTATTTATCTCTCGAAGGCAAACGCGGGCGCGATGGATCCCGCCGCCGCGCTTCACGCCGCATCCGAGGAAATCGCCCAGATCCTCCAGCGCGCCCGATGAACACGCGCGTCACATCCGAAAAGCCCCGCCATTCATGGCGGAGGCTACCCCAAGGCTTTTGGTGGACGCTTCCCTCGATCGTCGTCCTCATCGCGCTTTCGATCTACCCGATGATCTACTCGGTGCGACTCGCCTTCGGCGATCTTGGCAATTTCACGCGCCTGATCAGTGATCGCACCTTCGGCATCGCGACCGTCCAAACCATCGTCCTGACCGCCGTCGCGCTCGCCGCCGAATTCGTGCTCGGCCTCGCGCTGGCATTGCTCGTCGATTCGCTCTCTCGCGCGAAATCGATTTTCCGCGCGGGATTACTCGTCCCGATGCTGCTGCCCCCGGTTGTCGCGGCCGTCGCATGGCGGCTCATCTACAATCCGCAATTCGGCGTGCTCAATGGCACGCTGCGGCAACTCGGCGTGAATACGTCCGCGTTGACGTGGACCAACGGACACAATTCCGCCCTGCTCTCGGTGATCGTCGTCGACATCTGGGAATGGACGCCGTTTCTCTTCCTGCTGCTCTCCGCCGGATTGCAAGCGATCCCGCCCGATCCGATCGAGGCAGCGCGCATCGACGGCGCGGGTCCCTGGCGCCTTTTCCGAGACGTGACGCTGCCGCTGCTGAAACCGACCATTCTTCTGGCGCTGCTCCTGCGCGCGATGGACCTGGTCCGCATCTTCGACCAGATTTTCATCCTGACCCAGGGCGGTCCCGGCACAGCGACCGAAACCGTCAGCCTCTACATCTATCGCACCGCATTTCGATTCTCGAATTTCGGCTACGCCGCTGCGATGTCTTTCGTGCTGCTCGCCGCGACCATGCTGTTTTCGCGCGGCCTGATGCGCGTCATGAGGGCCCGATGAAAACCGCGCTGCGCTACATCGCCGCCTCGATCGCGCTGCTCGCCGCGCTCGCGCCGGTCTACTGGCTGATCACCATCTCGCTCAAACGCGAGGTCGATCAGTTTGCTTATCCTCCGCAATGGATCGGCTTCGCCGCGACGCTCGAGCACTATCGCGACGCCTTCAGCAACGCATCCTTCGGGACGTATTTCGGAAATTCCGTTCTCCTCGCTGCACTGTCGACACTCGCCGCTCTCGCCGCCGGCGTCCCCGCCGCCTATGGGCTTTCGCGATTCGAATGGGCCCGTTCCTGGGACCTGAAGATCGGCGACTGGATTCTCTCCACGCGCATGCTGCCGCCCATCGTCACCATCGTGCCGCTCTTTCTGATGTTGCGCCAAGCGCATCTGCTCAATTCGCTGATCGGCCTGGCGATCGTCTACACCGGCTTCAATCTCCCGTTCGTCGTCTGGATGATGCGCGGATTTTTCGACGAAGTTCCGCGCGAGGTGGAAGAAGCCGCCATGCTCGACGGCGAAACGCGCGGAGGCGCACTGCTCCGCATCGTGCTGCCGCTCGTCAAACCCGGCCTCGCCGCGACGGCTGTCTTCTGCCTGGTAGTCGCGTGGAACGAATTTCTCTTCGCCCTGATCCTGACGCAGACCGATTCCGCGATGACACTGCCGGTCGGCATCGCGTCGCGCGTCACGCAATACGAAATCAAGTGGGGAGCCATGAGCGCCGCCGGAGTTGTTGCGATGCTGCCGGTTCTGGTCTTCGCATCGGCGGCTCAAAAGTATCTTGTCCGCGGACTCTCGCTCGGGGCGGTGAAGGGCTGATGCCGCTCGAACTCACTTCCATTACGAAACGCTTCGGATCGCGCGAAGCCGTCAGCGGCGTCTCTCTCACTGCCGGCGATGGAGAATTCATCGTGCTCCTCGGCCCCTCCGGCTGCGGCAAATCGACGCTGCTGCGCATGATCGCGGGCCTCGAAGCGCCCGATTCCGGATCGATCCGCCTCGCCGGCCGCGACATCACCCAGGTCGAAGCACGCGACCGCGACATCGCCATGGTGTTTCAGAGCTACGCGCTTTATCCGCACATGACCATCGCCCAAAATATCGGCTACCCGCTGCGTGTCCGCAAACAACCCGCCGCGCAGATCGCCGAGGAGGTGCGGAAAGTCGCCGCGCGCCTGGGCCTTTCCGCATTACTCGACAACCGACCGCGACAGCTGTCCGGCGGCGAACGCCAGCGCGTTGCCCTCGCGCGGGCCATCATTCGTCGGCCGAAAGCCTTCCTCATGGACGAGCCTCTCTCCAACCTCGACGCCCGTCTCCGCGTCGAAATGCGCGCCGAGCTCAAACATCTGCAACACGAACTCCGCACCGTCACCGTCTACGTCACCCACGATCAGGCCGAAGCCATGACGCTCGCGCATCGCATCGCCGTCATGCGCGACGGAAAAATTCAGCAATACGACACGCCGTCCTGCGTCTATCACCAGCCCGCCAATACGTTCGTCGCGCAATTCGTCGGCAGCCCGTCCATGAATCTGGTCGAAAAATCCGGCGAAATTCTTGGCATCCGCCCCGAGGACGTGGAACTTTCTCTTGTCGATCAACCCGGCTGGTCTCCCGCGCGCGTCTACGTCACCGAAGAAATGGGCAATGAGACGATCGTCGTCCTGTCGGACGGATCGGCTCAGCTTACCGCCCGCGCTCCCGCTGGTTTTCGAGCCGAGTCCGATACACCCGTCTGGTTCCGCTTTCGACCTGAAAAGCTGCACCGGTTCGACGCAGCCTCAAAAATTCGCAAATAGTCTCTTGACAGGATTTCAGTCTAGATATATCGTACGATATATGCACGACAGACAATTTTGGGGTGGTTCTTACCGCAAGGATCGAGGCTGGAAGTGGGGTTGGCAGAACCTCGAAGAAGCCCTCGGTCTTGGTGTATCTATTGGTAAAAACAGCAGATTCTTCGAAAATGGCGAAGTCCGTCTGGCCATTCTTTCGCTTCTCGAAGACAGCCCTAAGCACGGCTATCAGCTCATGAAGGAGCTCCAGGATCGCTCCGGCGGGATATATCGTGCGAGTCCCGGAGCGATATATCCCACGCTACAGATGCTCGAAGACGAAGGGCTTATCGAATCGGAGAAGAAAGACGGCCGCCGCGTTTATTCGCTGACCGAGGCCGGCCGCACCGAGCTCGCGCGCGACCCCGACGCTGTCCGCCGAATCTGGGACCGAGCCGAATCCTGGGGCGACTGGGCGCAGCACACCAGCCCTCGCGCGATGCTGCTGAGCGCGTCGAACATCAAGGCGTTTCTCAAATCGGTCTACCTCGCGGCCGAATGGGCCGACGGCAATACCAAGCGCGAGGAGCAGGTGAAAAAGATCGTGCGTCGGGCCTGCGAAGACCTCGACGAACTCAGAAAGGACAACGGCTGATGGGAGTTGGCATTCGCACCCACGAATTGCGCAAAGTGTTCACGACGCCTCCTCCGCTGGCCGCTGCCGGAGCGAGATTTGCCGGCGGCGGCGGTGGCGGGCTCTTCAAGAAGAAGAAAGACGCCAAACCGAACCCGAACATCGTCGCGCTCGACGGCGTTTCGCTCGAAGTCGCGCCCGGCGAAATTTTCGGACTCCTTGGACCGAACGGAGCAGGGAAGTCAACTACCGTTGGCATCCTTACGACGCGCGTCCGCCCCACCAGCGGCGAGGCTTACATCGGCCCGTACGATGCGTGGAAGCAGCAGGTCGACGCCAAGCGGCTGATCGGCGTCGTCCAGCAGCGGCCCAACCTGGATTTTTCGCTCACCGCGCGCGAAATTCTTCTGTTCCACGCCGCCTATTACGGCATTTCCGGCGCCGAACGCCACGAGCGCGCCAATCGACTGCTCGATCAATTCCAACTCACTCCGCGCGCCGACGACATGACTCGCGGATTCTCCGGCGGCATGATGCAGCGTCTTTCCGTCGCGCGCGCGCTGATGCACGATCCGCAAGTGCTCTTCCTCGATGAACCCTCCACCGGCCTCGATCCGCAGACGCGCCTGCTGCTGTGGGGCATCGTGCGCGAATACAACGAGAGCGGCAAAACGATTCTCCTCACGACCCACAATATGGAGGAAGCCGACACGATGTGCCATCGCGTCGCGATCGTCGATCACGGCAAAGTGATCGCGCTGGGCACGCCCGCCGAACTCAAAGCGTCCATCCCCGGCGGCTATCTGGTGCAACTCAAGTTGAGCGCCGTGCCCGAATCGCTGATCGAAAAACTCAAGTCGCTTTCCGGGGTCACCGAAGTTCGCGCCACCGGCAATTCGGTCGACATCTATGCCGGACGCGGCGGATCGCTGATCGGCGAAGTCGCCGCCGCCGCTGCCGAAAATTCGGCCGACCTGCACGACGTTCACATCGCCGAGCCGAGTCTTGAAAATCTGTTCCTGCACCACACCGGAAGGAGCCTCCGCCAATGAACTGGACCACGTTCCGAGCCTTGTTTGCGCGCGACCTTCACGTCGCCCGCCGCAACCTGCTCACCACGATTCTGCAAACCATGCTCCAGCCGCTGTTGTTCGTTTTCGTTTTCGGCCAGGTGATGACGCGCAGCGGCATGATGCCCACCAGCTATCGCGGAATGCTGCTGCCCGGCATCATGGCGATCGCCATGACGATGACGGGAATGATGGGCGTCGCCATGCCGCTGCTGGCCGAATTTCAGTTCACGCGCGAAATCGAGGATCGTCTTCTTGCTCCGATCCGCAGCGAATGGCTCGCCGTCGAAAAAATGGTCGCCGGCGCGATCCAGGCGCTCATCTCGGGCGCCATCGTCGCGTTGCCGGCGCGCCTGCTGCTCGGCTCCGACCTCGGCCTCAGCACCGAGCATCTCGGCCTCTTTGCGACCATCGCCGTGCTGGTCGCCATCTTCGCCGCCGCGGGCGGCATGACGCTCGGATGCAGCGTCGGACAGACGCAGATCGGACTGATCTTCAGCCTGGTGCTCGCCCCCATGATCATGTTCGGCTGCGCGTATTACCCGTGGGCCTCGCTCGCCAGCTTTCCGATCCTGCAAAAACTGGTGCTGATCAATCCGCTGGTCTACGCGAGCGAAGGATTGCGCGGAACCTTGGCGCCGCAGTATCCGCACATCTCGCCGACGATCATCATCGCGGTGCTGGTGGTGGTCGACGCGATTCTGATCGTCACCGGTCTGAATCGCTTCCAGAGCAAAGCCGTGTCGTAAACAAGCCGCGCAGTGCTCGCACCGGGGACGGATTTCAACCCGCGAGGCGAAAGCCGGCCCCCACCACACAGCCGGGCCAGGACCATCCGCATAGCCCGATCTCTCATCCGGCCAGTACTAAATTTCCATAGTCCTAGACGGAACCAGCGCCTATTCTGCCTGGGTAATGCAAACGCAAACGAACCTGCTCTGGCAGAAGCCCGCTCGACCCACGCCTTCCCGCGACTCGAACATTCCTCCGGCACGGCCGTCGTGCTCGCGCCGGACCTGTGCGCCGCAGTGGATCGCCGCCGTTGCCGATCAATCGCCCGAGGCCGTCGCGATGATGCACGCTTCGGCGTCGCTCACCTACGCCGCGCTCGATGCCCGCGCCAATCAGCTTGCGGGATACCTGCGCGCGCTCGGCGTCGGTCCCGAGGTCGCGGTCGCGATCTGCCTGGAACGCTCGTTCGACTCCGTCATTGCCGCTCTCGCCGTATGGAAAGCGGGAGGAGCTTATCTGCCGCTCGACCCCGCCTGGCCCGCCGAGCGGCGCGAGTCGATCCTCGAAGACGCGCAGGCGTCCGTCTTGATCGCGCGCAATCTCACCAGCAGCCGCGCCCGCTACAACGTCGACCTCGATCACGACGCCGGAGCCATCGCGCGCGAGATGAGCGTGTTCACCGCCACCGCGACGCGCCGCGAGCATCTCGCCTGCATCCTCTATGACGCCGCCGCTGCGGGACGCCTCGCGGGCGTCGAACTGACGCACGGGAATCTTCTGAACCTGATTTTCTGGTATCGCCGCGCCTTCGCGATCACGCCGTCCGATCGCGCCAGCCATCTCGGGCTGAGCTTCGACGCCGCACTCACGGACCTGTGGCCGTATCTCACCGCCGGCGCGAGCGTCGCCATTGCCGAGGAAACCACCGGCGCCTCGCCCGATCTTCTGCGCGACTGGATTGTCGATCGCGGCATCACCGCGGCCCTCATCCCGGCTGCACTGGCGGAGCCGATGCTGTCCCAGCCCTGGCCCGCTTCGACCGCTCTGCGCTATTTATTCACCGGGGCCGGCGCTTTGCATCGCGACCCCGCTGGCCTGCCGTTCCGCATCGTTCACAACTACGGGTCCATCGAGTGCACCGGCGCAGCGACGTCCTGCGTAGTCGAGCCTCGTGATCCGGCGGAGCCGCCCTCCATCGGCCAGCCCATCGCCAACACGTCGATCTACGTGCTCGACGAAAATCACGCGCCCGTGACACCGGGGGTGGAAGGGGAAATTTACATCGGCGGTCCGAGCGTCGCGCGCGGCTATCGCAACCGCCCGGATCTCACGGCCGAAACATTTTTCGAAAATCCGTTCAGCCTCGCGCCCGGCGCGCGGATGTACCGGACCGGCGACCTCGGCTGTGTCCTGCCCGATGGAAAGATCGCCGTGCATCGCCGGATCGAGTATCGCGCGCCGGAAACAGCGCTGCAAAGAAACGTCGCGGGGATCCTGGCCGGATTGCTCCACCTGGAACGCGTCGGCCTCGACGACAACTTTTTCCAACTCGGAGTAGATTCTCTGCTCGCTGCACATCTGATCGTGCGCCTTCGCGAAGGCTTCGGCGTGGAACTGTCGCCGCGCGATCTGTTTCAGGCCTCGACCGCCGCGACGCTCGCCTTGCGGATCGAGCAATTGCTCATCGCCCGGCTCGATTCGCTTAGCGATGCAGAAGCCGACCGTTTGCTCGCCCAACTACAATGATCGAACTTGCCCCGAATGCGCGCCCCCGCCATGACGAGCCTGTGTGAAAACTGAACGCCGACGCCGATCATTTTCACACAGACTCTTACTGGCGGGGCTTGCCAAAACATTGGGACCCGGCAAGCCGCGCCCGTGATGGCGCGGCCCCGTCGTCAAGGCGGGCCACGGTATTCTAAATCCGACGTGCGCGAAGTCGACATTCACACCCGCAATCTCGACCTGCCGTCCGATGCCTCGATCCTCTCCTCCGATGAGCGCGACCGCGCCGCGCGCTTTCGTTTCGACCGGCACCGCAATCACTACATCGCCGCGCGCTCCGCGCTGCGCCAAATCCTCGCTGAATATCTCGGCATCGCGCCGCAATCGATCGAATTTACGGTAAACGAATACGGAAAGCCGCAGCTCGACGGCCCGCATTTTAACGTTTCGCATTCGGCCGGACTCGCCGTGTACGCCGTCTCCCGAACGCGCCAAGTCGGCATCGACGTGGAACGCGTCGATCCGCAGTTCGCCGCCGGGCAGATCCCGGAGCATTTCTTTTCCCCCGTCGAAGTCGCGTCCCTTCGCGCGCTGCCGGAACATTTACAGCTCCAAGCGTTTTTTAACTGCTGGACCCGGAAAGAAGCCTATGTGAAGGCCCGCGGCCTGGGGCTGTCGCTGCCGCTTGCGAGCTTTGATGTAACGCTCGACCCGGGCGAGCCGGCGCGGTTCCTGCGCGGAGCCGATGGCTGGGAAATCGAGGCTTTTTCGCCTGCCGCGGGATACGCCGCCGCGGTTGTCGCCAGCCTGCCCTCGATTGTGTGAAACAAAATCCTACAGAAATGATCTAACCGGCGTCGGTGGGGAGGGTCTTATGCCCGAAGTGACCGAACTGACGGCCGTGGTCGAGCCCGAACAGGTGACCGAGGAGTGCACCCGGGCCGTCCAGAAGGTCCGCGCCCTCATGGCGCGACTTCATTCGCAGGTCTCCTCGCCCCAGGTTTCGCCGAACGAGCGTTCGCTGGCGGAGAGGGGGGGATTCGAACCCCCGGTAGAGATTTAAGTCCCTACGACGGTTTAGCAAACCGCTGCTTTCGACCACTCAGCCACCTCTCCGCGA
>JAIQFJ010000265.1 GCA_020073325.1 Terriglobia bacterium
GCGCGTTATATCTGGCGAGTTGGACAGCGGTCCGGCGAGCCGGAACCTTTCGGGCCATCTATGAAAATCTGGTCGCGCGAGGAAAGCCGCGCCAGTTGGCACTGATTGCGGTCGCCAGACGGATGCTGGTGGTGCTGAATGATATGCTGCGGTCGGGTCGAGATTGGCAGGAACGCATGATTTTCGCTTGACTCTTTACACAGTCGCTTTGGTCGCGGTTCATTCAAATCGCTGATTCCGTGAGGTGCCCACAGTGAACCGCGACCAAAGGAAGCGGCGAGCGTTGACGGGCGCGGTTAAGGTTCCAGCTCCAGCCGGTACGTCATCAGGAACTGGAGAATCTCGGTCGCCTCCGCCATGTCCTTCGCCGCGAAACGCAGTGTGTGCGAATCGACGCGCGTGAAGACCTGCTTCAGGTACGACGCGGCCTCCACCGGCGTGATGCTTTTGAACGAAACCGCGACCGTCACCGGCTCGGTCACCTTGTATGGTTTTCGCTGCCTCAATTCGCCGATCGCCGCCGCGGCTTTTTCGCGAATCAGTTTTTGCGACGCCTCCGGCGTGATCGTCTCCGCCGAGTGAAAACCAAGCGTCCGCTTCGTCTCGACCGCACTGATTGGACCAATCGCGGCGCGAACCTCGGCGACAGCGGCGTCGTCTCCGGAGACGAAGATCACCGGCACGCCGAAGTGTCCCGCCACGGCAGCATTCCACGCGCCTTCGGTCACCTCCGCGCCGTTCACCGTGAGGCGCGTGAAGCGGGCGCTTGAAAACGTGTGCGCGCGGACTCCGTTCGAATTGTGCGTCGACGCGTGATAGCCGACGAACATCGCCGCATCGAAGCTCGCGTCGAGCCCGCCCATCATGCCGAGCCTTCGCGGCGAGCCGCGCACGATGCGAACATCGGCCGGAAAAAGCTCCACTAGCAGATTCTGCTCATTGCCGTGCGCGTCGGTCACGACGATCTCGGTGGCGCCCGCCTGCTTCGCTCCCTCGACCGCGGCAATCGCTTCGGCGGTCATGAATCGCCGGAAGCGCTCGTATTCGAACGAGCCCGGCGACAACTGATCCGCGGAAACCACGCCGGCGACGCCTTCCATATCGACCGAGATCAGCACCTTCAACTTGCGCGCCTGCGCGCTCCCGGTGGCGATCACAGCAAGGCCCAGCAGAAAAACCCGGAGAAATCGAAGAGCCGTCCGCATCGTTCGCTCAGTATACATCGCGAAGTCTTTGTATATTGAAATCTGAGTGTCCACCGATATTGTAGAAGCCTTGATCCTGGACCTGCTCGAATGGCTTCATGCGCGGGAGCGGACCTATTCGCAAACCATGGATGCCTGGCGCACGTCGTGCCCGCGGCTCACCGTGTGGGAAGACGCGAACGATCGCGGCCTGATTCGAGTCGACCACGAAATCGTTGGAGTCAGCGAGCAGGGCCTCGCACTTTTGCAGCGGCGGCGGGCGAAGTGGCGCGGCTCGCCGCGCGGGAACAGAAGCGTCTGAAATCGCGGATGGAGTCCTGACGCGGCTAGCGCGCCGCCGTCGCCGCGACCGTGAATCTCGCGTTCACCGCATCCTGCGTCTGGCGCAGCGACGTCAGCACCGAGCTTTTCGAGACGCGCCGCACGATCGGATCCAC
Organism: Terriglobia bacterium; assembly: GCA_020073325.1. GTDB lineage: Bacteria > Acidobacteriota > Terriglobia > Bryobacterales > Bryobacteraceae > Palsa-187. The sequence goes on from JAIQFJ010000265.1 coordinate 1,643, forward strand.
CATCCAGCGAACCGCCGCGGGGATGTCGCGGCTCAACGCGATCGCCTCCACTTCCAGGTAGACGCCCCCGTCGCGCTCTTCGAATCGCGTGATGCTGTACAGCCGCCAGATGTATCCGCTGCCCTGGTCGGGCGGCAGTTTCCGTTCGGACGCCTGCCCGTGATTTTCGATTTCCTGCACGCGCGTGGTTTGCGAAATGCTATAGCTGTGTTTCGCATCGACCTGAAAGTAGCGCGACTCGTAATCGCCCTCGAGCGCGGTACTCACCACCAGCGCTTTATTCACCAGCACCAGCGAGAATAAATCCTGTGGACCCTCGCGCCGGATCGTCTTCGACTCGATCACGTTCGGGCGATAGTAATCCTTGTAGCGCGAATAATCGCGCAGAACGCCGGTCACGTCTTCGATCTTCGCGTCGGGAATAAACGCCGCGCCGATCCAGTGATGGATCAACCCGGCCGGAACGCGCCGCGGCGTATGCTCGGTGGCCGGCAGAATCAACGGCTCGCCGAGACGCACCCGGGCGCGGGCGCAGTGCTCGTCGATCCACAGGAACGGCGCTAAGCCTTGGGCCCGAAGCTGCATCCGCGCATTCGCGACGGCGATGTATCCGTCCCAGGCGGCCACGGTTTCCGGCTTCAGTTCTGCAGCAGTCGCAGCTGCCACCGGTAGCAGCGCGAGAATGGCTGACGTAACTCGCATCCCTCTGTCCCATAAGATGCGCTCTCGCCCGCGAAGATACGAAAAACTTCGTGATACGCTGATTTCGTGGCACCGACCGTACAGACCGCTCCGAAAGATCTGATTATCCGTAACATCGACGGCAAATCCGTGACCGTGCCGCTCGATCGCGATCGCATTTCGCTCGGGCGGTCGAGCACCAACGAGCTTTGTTATCCCGACGACGCCGGCCTTTCGCGCCAGCACCTTGCGCTCGTTCGCGAAGGCGGCGCCTGGTTCGTCGAGGACTTGGGCAGCAAGAACGGCACGCTGCTCAACGGCAAGCGCGTCGAAAAGAAAATGTCGTTCGGCCCGGGCGACCGCATTTCGGCCGGGCACCTGACCATCGAGTTCGCCGACGTCGCCTCCGCCACGGAACACACCGTGGTGTTCGTCGATCACGGCGAAAGCGTGTCGAGCGCGTCGACCACCGTGGTCGCGAGCCTCGACGCCGTCCTCGGCCCGCAGGTGGACGATCTCAACAAGACCTACGTGATGCAGGGCAGCCCGCAGATGCGCGCGCTGATCCGCGCCGGCCGCGAACTGGCCGGGCATCGTCCGCTGGATGAGCTGTTCACCGTGATCATGGATCTTTCCGTGGAAGCCGTGAACGCCGGCCGCGGCGTCCTCATGACGCTCGAAGGAGAAAATCTCGTGATGCGCGCGCATCGCGGCGAGGGTTTCAAGATTTCTTCCACCGTGCGCGATCGCGTGCTGAAAGAAAAAGCGTCGCTGCTGGTGCGCGACGCCCAACTCGACCAGGCCCTGCGCGATCACATGAGCATCGTCGAGCAGAAAGTCCGCAGCATGATCGCCGTGCCGCTGCAGACTAACGATCGCGTCATCGGGCTGATCTATCTCGACTCGCCGCACCTCATCCGCGAATTTTCGCGCGAGGATCTGAATCTTCTCACCGTGATGGCCAACGTCGCTGCGATTCGCATCGAGCACGCGCGCCTGAGCGAAGTGGAAGAAGCCGAGCGCATGATGGCGAAAGATATGCAGCAGGCCGCGCTGATCCAAAAAGGTCTGCTGCCGTCGAAGCCGCCGGCCATCGCCGGACTCGATATCGCGGGCAAAACCACCGCCTGCCGCACCGTCGGCGGCGATTATTTCGACTTCATCGAATTTCCCGACGGCCGCGTCGCCATGCTGGTGGGCGACGTCGCGGGCAAGGGAATGCCGGCGTCGCTGCTCATGTCGAGCCTTCAGGCTCGCGTCCAGGTTTTGTTTGAAGACGGCGACGAACTGGCAAAGAAGGTCGGGCGCCTGAATAAATCGATCTGCGCGAATTGTCCCGACAACCGCTTCATCACCTTCTTCATGACGGTGGCGAATCCGGCGACGGGCGAATTGGTCTACACCAACGCGGGCCACAATCCTCCGCTCATCGTGCGCCAGGCCGGCGGATTCGAAACGCTGGGCGGCGGCGGCGTGATCCTGGGGATTCTGCCGATCGCTTCTTATAAGGAAACGTCCGCGAAGATGGAGCCCGGCGATATTCTGGTGCTGTTCAGCGACGGCGTGACCGAGGCGGCCAATCCGCAGGACGAAGACTTCGGCGAAGAGCGTCTGGCCCAGGTGGTCGCCGCAAAGCGCGATTGTCCGGCGATGGAGATTGTGGAAGCGATCGAAGCCGCCGTGCACGAGTTCACGCAAGGCGCTCCGGCCGCGGACGACATCACAGTCGTCGTCGCACGGCGAATCTAGCCCTAACCCTCTCTTTGACAGACCTGTGGGGCCGCTCGTCAGAGCGGCAAGCCGGTTGTCAAACCGGCTGCTCGTGATCCGTCCACAGCAGCCGGTCGGGCGACCAGCTCGCCGCTCTGACGAGGTCCCACAATTACAACCGGATCCAACGCTGCGCCTTCATCTCGAACCTCGGCAGCGATCCTGCGGATACCGTCGACACCGGGATGCGCAGCCCGAATGCGTCGCGTAGCGCCAATTCCAGCCGGTGCGTCAGCGTCGCGTCACTTGCCGCCGGCTCGACCTGAATCCTCAGCTCCGATAGCGCGCGTTCTGTGCGGATCTCGACACGATATTCCGCGATCCCGTCGCACGAGCGAACGACGTCTTCGATCGCGCTCGGATAAAGATTGACGCCGCGCACGACGATCATGTCGTCGGTACGCGCGAGGATCCCACCTTCGAGCGATAGATCGTCGCTACCGCACGCGCATCGGCCGGCCGGACCGCGCTCCACGATGTCGCCCGTGCGATAGCGGATCAGCGGCGATCCGACGCGTCCGAAATTTGTCAGCACCAGTTCGCCTTTCGACGCCGCCGCGCCCGTCGCCGGATCGATCACCTCCGCGAGATACGACGACTCGATCACATGCAGCACGCGCTCCCGCGCCGGGCACGCGTAGCTCACCGGACCCGTTTCCGTCATGCCGTGATGATCGGCGACGCGCGCGCCGGGCCAGAGTTGTTCGATTCGCGCCTGCGTGCTGCGGATGCTTCCACCCGGTTCGCCCGCGACGATAATGCGACGAACTTGCGTTTGCGGAAAATTTTCCTCCTCCGCCGATTCGCCCAGCCGGATCGCGTACGTCGGCGTGCAGCAGAGAATGGTCACGCCGTTGTCGAGGATCGCGCGCAGCCGCGCGCTGCTGCGCATCCCGCCGCCGGGAATCGCGAGACACCCCATGCGCGTCGCGGCGTCGAACGCCACCCAGAATCCGAGAAACGGTCCGAAGGAAAACGCGAAGAAAATCCGGTCGCCCGCGCGCACGCCGGACGCTTCGAAGACGCGCGTCCAGTTCCCGATCATCCACTCCCAGCTCTCCGCCGTATCGAGCCATCGCAGCGGAGTCCCCGTCGTCCCGTTGGTCTGGCTGAAGCGCGTGTAGCGATCGGGCGGATAGGTCAGGTTCGAGCCATAAGGCGGACGCGCGTGCTGATCCTCGATCAGTTCGCGCTTGGTGGTGAACGGAACATTTTTAAAAAAACACGCGAGGTCGGAAATGTTTTCGACGCCTCGAAGCTTGGTTGCATAAAAAGCGTTGCTTCGAAGGGCCTCGAACAGCGCGCGAAGTTTTTCCAGCTGACCGGCCGCCGTCATCCTTCCATCTGCACGGCCGCGGATTCGGCGATGAACGGCTTGCCGTGCTGGAGCGGTTCCGGAATATTGCCCGCGAACTCGCGCATGGCCTCGTACATCGGGTCGAAATCCACCAGCCAGTTGCCGATCAGGCAATCCGTGACGCTTCCGGCAAGCTGCGGATACTTGCGAATGAAATCGCGGAAGCTGAATTTATGATCGTAAAACGCGTAGACCAGCCGGCGCATCGATTCGATGCGCTTGCAGAATTCCGCGCCGTAGGCCGTGAATCGTTCCGCGGAAAAATCGCCGTCGCTGAGCGCGGCATGCGCGGCGTCCGCAGCGAGTTCGCCGCTGCGCAGCGCCAGCATCACGCCGGAGGAAAACACCGGATCGAGAAACGCGAACGCGTCTCCCGCCAGGATCAATCCGTCAGCCGCGCAGTGTCGCGACCGGTAGGAATATTCGCCGGTGATGCGGAACGGGCCGAACTGCTCGCCGATCGCGAGGTGTTCCTTGATCCAGACATTCTCGTCGACCTCCTGATAAAAAATCTCCTTGAGGTCTTTCGTCCGGCGCATCAGGTAATCTTTTTCGGCGACCACGCCGACGCTGACCACGTCGCCCGCCAGCGGAATGTACCAGAACCAGCCTTTTTCGGGCACATAAGCGACCGTCGTCGCGCCTTCGTCGATCCCCGGATCGCGCTTCGCGCCTTTGTAATAGGTCCACACGGCGATCTTGTTCAAATACGGATCGCGAATCTTCCATCCATTGCGCGTGATGAAAAACGCGTCGCGTCCTGAAGCGTCGATCGTCACCGGCGCGTGAAATTCGTGCGCCTCGCCGTTCTTGTCGACAGCCTTGACGCCCTTGATGGCGCTGCCCTCGCGAATCGCGTCGCGCACCGTGATCTCCTCGATCACCGTCGCGCCCTTTTCACGCGCGTTGTCGAGCAGCATCTGGTCGAGTTCGCTGCGCAGCACCTGCCATGTCTGCGCCGCTTCATGTCTCAGATGCGTATGGAAATAGAAAGGCACCGACGATCTGCCGTCCGTGGTAATGAACTGCACGCTGAACTTTTTGACGAACTGCGACCCCTTCATTTTGGCCAACATCCCGATGCGTTCCATCGTGAAAAATCCGAACGGCAGCAGCGATTCGCCGATGTGGTAACGCGGGAACTTTTCCTTTTCGAGCAGGACGACGTTGCGTCCATGCATCGCCAGTACAGAAGCCGCGGTGGATCCCGCCGGACCGCCGCCGATCACAATGGCATCGTAGTTCTTCATTTCGTGTTAGACGTAGCGCGCGCCGCGATGTTGGGGCAGAAAGAACTCGTGCAGCAGTTTGTCCACCTGTAGCAGTCCTTCGCGGCTCAGCTTAAGATCGTCGCGCTCGATCGCGACAAATCCCCGATCGCGCAGCGCGGCCAGCGGAGCCGAAAACCGCTCTCCCACATCCACGCCGAATTTCTGTTGAAAATAAGGACGCCGCACCCGGCCGAGCTTCATTTGCAGAATCAACTCGCGAATCATGCGCTCTTCTTCGGTCGGCGTCAGCGCGCGATGGATCGGTAGCTTGTCTTCAGCGAGCGCCGCCATGTACGACTCAAATTCGTGACGATTCTGAAAATGCGTCCCGCCGACGTGCGAGAACGACGCGACACCCAGGCCGATCATGTCGGCTCCGGTCCACAGCAGGTCGCGATACAGGAATTTCGTCCGGGAAGGATCCTTCACCGCGGCATACGCGCTCGCCACGCTGTAGCCCGCTTTTTCCATCTCATCGAAAGCGTAATCGACCCACGCGCGTTTGGTCTGCCAGTCGGCTACCGGCGCGACATTCTGTCCGTGGACCTTCATTTCCTTCACCAGCGTCGTGTTGTAAGGAACTTCCATCTGATAGATGGTGACGCTGTCGGGTGATAGCTCGATGGTCTTGCGGACGCATTCTTTCCAATTCTCGGTGGTCTCGCCGACCATCCCGGCAATCAGGTCGATATTAATCTGCGGGAATTGAATCGACCGCGCGAAATCATAAGCTCTCGCGATTTCTTTCGAGCGGTGCGCGCGGCCGTTTATATCTAAGATATGATCGTCGAAATTCTCGACCCCCAGACTCAGCCGCGTGACACCCAGGGCGCGAATCACTTCCAGCTTGCCTTCGGTGAGCGTTCCGGGCTCGCATTCAAAGGTGATTTCTTCGGCTTCATCCCACGGCAGCAGCCGCTTCATCGAGTCGACCGTCTGCGTAAGCTGCTTCGAAGATATATAAGAAGGAGTGCCGCCGCCGAAATAGATAAACCTCGGTTTGCGTCCGCCGATAAATGCCTTTTGCGAATATAACGTCAGTTCTTTAATCGCGGCATTTAAATAAGTCTCAATTTCGCTCGCGTTCTTATCCGTATATACTTTGAAATAACAGAAGTGACATCGCTTGCGGCAGAACGGGATGTGAAGATAGATCCCCAGCGGAGTGCCCGGCGCCGGCGGACGATCCAGAGCGGCATAAGCGTCGCTGACGTGCTCCGGCGTCCAGAATGAATACGGCGGATAGTTCGAAACGAAATAATTCCCCGGAGTGGTTTCTTCAGGGGCGCGCACTACATTCAGGGAATCGGAGGTCATGAACGTCTCGTGACAGGCGGCGTCGGCTCCCAGGCAATAGGATCGTTCCGATTATACAACGCGGGGCCTATGAAATCTCTGTCGACCGGATTTCGTATTTGAAGCTGTCCGGATCCAGGCTGTCGATGGGAGCTTCGCCCGTTTCCGCCTGCGGATACATCAGGAACGGCACGGCCTTTCCCGCCGACCCCGGCAGCGCGACGTCGTGCGCGAAATTGTACGCCATCCAGTTCATCTCCCACGACCCGAACAGCCGCGCGCGTGCGCTCTTCACCATCGCGTCGTCGATCGGCCGGTTCCCGGGCGGCTCTTCAAGCATCACCTTGCGCACGTCGGCCGGATCCACCGCGACCCATCCGTGCCCGCTCAGAAAAACCTCCGCGCGGCAGTGCTGCGCTTTCGTGACGACGTCCGAGGAAGTCCCCAGGCTCTTGTAGCCGAGCTTCGATGGCGCGATACGGATCCCGTAGACATCCCGGGCGGGCAGCCCCGCGGCGCGAGCCAGGCCGACGTACAGCGCATTCAGGTCGGCGCACTTGCCGCCCAGATCGCGCGATTCGAGCATGAATCGAATATTGCCCAGACCGCAGCCGCGCGTTTTGGGATTGCGATATGTGTTGTCGACGATCCACTCGTAAATCGCGCGCGCTTTGTCCGCGTCGCTGGCGGCGCCGCGCGTGATCTCGATGGCATTTTCTTTTACGATGCCGTCTGTGGGAATAAACTTCGTCGAACGCGTCCAGTGTTGAAAGTCCGGCTTGGTCATCTTCGAGGCATGATTCGTGAGGCTGATGTTACGCGTCGCGATCTTGCTGGTCACAGTGATCACGGGACGAACGCCCGCCGGAAATTCCGCCGCGATGATGCCGAGCGAGTCATGCTGTTCGCTCACACGCCGCACCTTGCCGCCTTCGCACTGAAACGTATCTGAAATCGTCCGCTGATACGGCGTTTCGCGCGACAGCGCCGCCGGAACCCAGATGCGCGTCGTTCCCGACGGCTTCAGAACCTCGACGCGAGTGACGACCTGAAAAGTCCGCCACTGCGGAGTGTCTTGAGCGAAGGCTGCGGTGGCGATACCGGCGAGGCGAAGAAAATCACGGCGATGGGGGTGCGGGGTGAGCACCCGACCATCTTATCGCGCCCCGATCGTGCCCCGTTGCGTCTCCTCCGCGTTAACCGAAAGCCCCGCCAGTCAGAGTCTGTGTGAAAATGATCGGCGTCGGCCGCTTCCTGCGGTCGCGGTGCCTTAAACGGCTGATTCAGCGGGATGCCGGCAATGAACCGCGACCGCAGGAAGCGGCGAACGTTCAGTTTTCACACAGACTCGTCATGGCGGAGGCTGATCGTGAACCC
>JAIQFJ010000266.1 GCA_020073325.1 Terriglobia bacterium
GCGAATCGTCGTTGAGCGCGTAGAGCTTTCCGAGCTGCAGCAGCAGGTGAGGCTCGAAATACGGATGCGCCAGTCCACGGCTGCGGCGGTAAGCCTGCTGCGCGTAGTCGAGCGCCGAGACGCGGTCCGACATTTCGAGATAAAGGCTGGAAAGATTGACTTCGATCGCGGCTTCATCCAACGGATCCGGGATTTCGCGCGCGAGACTGCGCGCCTCCGTCAGCGTTTCAAGCGCAGTGCGATAGCGAAACTCGGCGAACTGCGCTCCTCCCTCATTGACCAGATAGCGAACCGCCGCCAGGCGCGCGTGCCTGCGACGGGCCAATTGGGCGGCATGGTGCGCCGTCTTTTCGAGGGATGCGAAGTCGCCGGAACGGCGTTCCTGCTCGAAGTCCTGTCGGATCTGTAAAGCGTCCTTTGTACCCCACCAGGGATCGGACTCCGGCGGACCGTTCCAGCCGCCGGTTGACGAGCGCAAACCAGCGAAACACAGCGTGAGGATCGGGCAAAGGCACCGGGGGAGGGTACCCATTCCAAATCCACAAGGATACTATCAGAATTTTCCTGAATTGCGCCTCGAATTTTCGGGTGATGGCAGGGTATCCGTACCACCACCCCGGTAATCCGTACTACATTTTTACGGAACCGGCGGAAATACAATGATCGGATCTCCCATTTTGATCTTGCTCCTTTCTGGCCGCAAGATATAGGAAAAATCCGAGACCGGACGTCCATCGAATCGCCAAGTGCTTCCACCGGCGAGCCGAATTCGTTTGCCCGCTCAGAGGATTCGCAGAACACCGGCGGGATCGACTCGCGATGCTCGCCAGGCCGGAAGGAACGCCGCGATTCCCGCGATCGCGATCACGGCAAGCGCCGCCATCGCCGGCGCGCGCCACAAGTCGAACCCGCCCGGATCGGTCGCCGCGGCCAGCCAGCGCGCGCCTGCGAGAGCGGCGATCCACCCTGCCAACGCTCCTCCCGTCGCGAGCGTGATGCCTTTCCGCAGCACCAGAGCGACGATGCGTAGCCGGCTCGCGCCGAGTGCGACTCGAATCGGGATTTCCCGCCGGCGCCGGGCCGCTTCGTGAGAGACGATCCCGAACAGGCCAACCAGCGCGAGCCCCAGGCCGCAGGTCCCCACGAATCCCACGGCGTCGAGCGCGATGCGCGTGTGAAAGGTCGCGCCTTGGGAAGCGTAGTCGGACAACATGCGCGTTTCGCTCACGGCCTGGGCCGGGTCCAGCCGCCGGATCTCCTCCAGAATTTCGCGCGGCGCGCCGCCTTCGACGTGCACGATCATCCGCGACGCATAATTCTGCGAATAGGGCAGATAGAAATAGGGCCGCGCCGGCTCGCCGAGATAGAAATATTTCGCAGCGGGCACGATGCCGATCACCAGAACCTCGCGCCCATTCATCCGGAAGCGGCAGCCCAGGCCGCAGCGGCGCGCGAATTCGCGATTCACCACCGCGACCGGCGCGGCCTCCCGATCGTCAAAGGTGCGGCCCGCGACCGGTCGAATCCGCATCAGGTCGAAATATTCAGGGGTCACCGTGTTCATCCACACCACGAGTTTTTCGCGGTCCCCTTCGAATGCGATTTCCCGCTGCGCTCCCGCATAGCCGAGCGGAACGGATTGCGCCAGAGCAACTCGCCGCACGCCGGGCAGCGCGCGCAAGCGACGGAGCAATTGATCGTAGAACACGCGCGTCCGCGTTTCGCCCGATCCTGCTTGTGCCGGGTCGAGTGCGGCGACGAAGATTCCTTCGGTGCGATATCCCAGGTGGATGCGTTGCGACGCGCCGGTCTTTTCGATCAGCATGGCGCCCGCGGCGGTCAGCATGGTGGCCAGCGCGATTTCCGCGGCGATCACCGCGCTGCGAATAACCGGCTTCGGCGCCAGCGAGCCGCAGAGAGCGACCAGCACGGCCGCCATGGCAGCGGCGATGGTCATCGGCCGGCTCAGCATGGGTTCGATGGCGAAATGAAAGTCGGTGGGCAATACGGCGGAATGAGCCAACGCGCGCGCGGCGGCGGCGCCCAGGGGGAGCCCAAGCGCCAGGGCGGCTCCGCACAGCAGTGCGCTTTGGGCGAAATGATCGCGAAGCATGCGGCCGCGCGTCGCACCGAGCGCGACACGGATTGACCGGTCCCGCGCTTGTGCCAGCGTGCGCATGAACATGAGTCCCGCGAAATTCGCGGCGGTGATGGCGGCGATCAGCGCGGTCACCGCGACCAGAATCCGGGCGAGCGCGGGCATGGTTTTATCGGAACGAAGGCGCGCCTCGGATTCGGTGAGCAGCAGCGCGCGGCGTCCGCGATTGGTCTCGGGAAATTGCGCCTCGAGCTTCGCGCCCGCGGCTGCCACGGCGGCTCGCGCAGAATCGATGGTGCCGTGGACGCGGGCGAAAACGGTGAAGAATCGCCGCCCGCGATCCTCCAGCGGACGTCCGGTCGCGGGGAGCAATCCCGCGGCGAAGGCTCCGGTGGAGACATAGAAATCCTCGTGCAGAAACCGGTCGAGCCCGAAATTTTCAGGCGCGATGCCGATCACCGTGAACGGCGTCTTGCCCAGCCGGATCGTGCCTCCCACCGGCACGGGATTCGTCCGCCAGAACGCATGCGCGAGCACGACCATCGGCGCATGTTCTTCTCCGCTGTGAAACGTTCTTCCGATCGCCGCGGGCACGCCGAGGACGTCGAAATAATCGGGCGTCACGGCAAGCCCCATGCGGACGCGCGGCGGATCGCCCGCGGCAATCAGCACCTGCGTCTCGGCGACGGCGTCGATTGCGCCGCGCAGGTCCAGAAAATCGGGATAGGAAACGAATCCCATCGGCTGATCGCGGCTCGTGGTGACGATGCGCACGACTTCGCCTGGTCGTGAGACCGGCAAGGGCCGAAAGAGAATCGCCTCGGCGAGGCTGAGCAGCGCCGTGATCAGCCCCAGGCCAACAGCGGGGGAAAGAATCGCGAGGATGGTGAATCCGGGATGTCTGCGAAGGACGCGGATCGCGGTGCGCATTTGAGCCTAGCTTGGGGCTGCGAAAATCCGCGGGTGGGGCAGAGGGCTGCTATGTGTGGGCGGCGCGGGTGCTTATTTGCGATGTGCCGGGGTGACCGGTTCGTGACAAAACCCCGCTCCTTACCAGTCGCGGCTCTGTGTCGGGGTTGCGGACAAAGCGAGCGTACTTAGAACGCCACCGGGACGGCGATGATTGGGGTGCTGGTGGGCGCCCGGGATCCGGCTTCGGGTTCGATCGTTACCGCGACGGCTCCCAGAGATGCGATATCTACGGGACCGGACAAAATATGGAACGCATCGCCCGAATCGGCGGCGGTGAAAAGGCCGGCGGGACGCGGCGCGCCGCCTTTGGGGATCAGCCACATTTCGAAGATCCAGCCGCCGGAAAGCTTGGGCAGATTCGCCGCGATCATCATGACGCCGGCTCGCGAGTTCACGAACACATTGCCTCGTGGACCTTTCTGAAAACCGACCTGTTTCGTCTCCGGCTGATTGAGGAAACGAAACGCCTCCAGCATTTTGTCGCGATCGCCCTGAACGTGCATCAGCGTGTCGCGCGCGGCTGCCAGTTCCTTGCCGCGTTCGCGCTCCTGCCTGCCGAGCCACAGAGCCACGGCCAACATGCAGACGGCGGCCAGGGCAGCTGCCCAGCTCCAACTGCTGCGCTCGATGCCGACGGTCGCGAGGATGCGCCGCCGCAGCTTCGAGGACGGAGCCGCCGCGGGCGAGTTTGCGATCAGCATGGTGTTGATCGCGAGCGCCGCGTGGAGGCTTTTCCGGCAGGTGGGACATTCGCGGCCCAGATGAGCATCGGCTTCGTCTTTTTCCTCGCCTTCGAGCAGCCCGAGCGCATAGAGTTCGTACATATCCCTCAATTCTTCGCAGGTCATGCGCTGGCCGCCTCCGCCAGATCGTCGCGCAGGACTTTCAGCGCCGTGCGCACCCACGTTTTCACGGTGCCGAGCGGCTGCTTCATCCGGTCCGCCATTTCGGTCTGCGTCAGGCCTTCGAAATAGGCCAGCTCGATCACGGTGCGCTGCTGCGGGTTGAGTTTTTCGAACGCTGTCTTGAGCCGCCGGGCGCGATCGATCGATACGGCGCTGTCTTCGAAATCGGAAAACAGCGTGGGACTTTCCAGGCGGTCGAGCTCGAGAGCGCCGCTCGACATGCGGCCGTCGACCGAGCGCAGGTAATCGATCGCCTGGTTGCGCGCGACCGTCAGAATCCAGGGGCCGAGGGCGCCGCGCGATGGATCGAACGACTGGACGCGGTTCCAGACGCGCAGAAATGTTTCCTGGACCAGATCCTCGGCGACGGCTCCGTTGCGGACCACGCGAAAGATCAGGGAATAGGCTATACGGCCATAGCGGTCATAGAGATCGGCCATGGCATGCGGGTCGCGGGCCTGGAGTTTGCGGGCCAGGTCGGGATCGTCCTTGAAGCGGAGAAGGATCTGAAGGACCTGGAACAGCAACGCGGCCGGCAGCAGCTTCAGAAACATCTTTCTAAAGCTACTACGTTGGCGGCGGCGGTTTTGGATGTGGGCGTGCCAGCCGCTAAATTGTCCGCGAGGGCCGCGACTGTTTACTTGGCGATGCGCAGGATTTCCGAGGCGATGTCATCGAAGGCGGTGCCGAGGTCGCCCGTATTCTGTGCGTATTTGTAGACGCCCGATCCGTAAGCCGATTCGTAGCCCGGATTCGAGGTGGTGCCGTCGGCCAGGACCTTCGTGTTGCTGACGCGCGCCAGGAAGGTATCGTCAGCTTTCAGCGGGACCGAGGCGTTGCCGAGGCCGATCGAGTGAATGATCACGCCGGTAAGGCTCTTTCCGAAGTTGGCAAGGACCGTGACCTGATTGCCGTGGCGAATGTTTTTCGCGGCGTTGTTGGCCGTATTCGCCGCGACGCCGAGACCGTTGGCGGCGGCCAGCTTCGGGTAGCTGCCGGTCATCGTGAGCGAGTTATAGCTGGAGTCGATGGTCGCATTGCTGTAGATGTCGGTGGTCGGCCACGTGCCGACGAAATCGGTGGTCTTGGTCCAGTTGCCGTTCCAGCTTGCGGCATAGGCGCAACCAGTCGAATTCGCGACAGCGGTAGTGCCCTGGTCGCTATTGAGGATGTTCGGGGTTCCATTGGAATTGGCTGTTCCCGTGGGTGTCGCGGTACCGATCAAAGTACCGCCGTCGGTGGTGACCGCATACAGGCCGGGAATGTAGCGCACGGAACTCGTCAGGATTCCCGGCGTGCTCGAGGTCGAGGTGCTCGTCGAATATTTGGTGCAGAGCGCGGAATTCGAAATCGGCATATTCGCGTCGATCCCGGTGGGCTGGCCGTCGGTGAAGAACACGATGAAGTTCAGGGCTCCGGGCTGGTTCAGGCCGACCAGTTCGTTATAGGCGTACCACAGCGCCTCCGCGCTGCTGGTGGATCCGGCGCAACTGATGCCGTCGATCGCCGTGGTGACGTTCGTGCCCGTGCCGGTTTCGGTGCTGTCGTGGATGAAGCTCGACGTGATCGGCATTTGCTCGATGGTGGTGGTGGCGAAGCTGATGATGCCGATATTGTCGCGGCCGGGCGCGAATTTATCGACGAAGTTGATGGCCGCGGCCTTCATCGGGTCGCACGAACTGCTGGCCGACATGGATCCGGAGCGATCGAGCACCAGGACGATGTTCACGTCCTTGCGGATGGTGGTCGCGCTGGCGGCGACGGTGGTGGACGATACGTTGATCCAGCGCATGAACAGCGTCGGCTCGGACACGGACGCCGTGACGGTGACGGTGCGCTGGTTGGCGACGGTCAAATCGATCTGGACGCCGTTGGTGGCATCGATGGCGACGTCGCCGCTGAAAAAGAACGTGCTGGGGTAATTGAACTTGACGTAGGTTTTGGCCGCAATTTTCGCGGCGTCCGTCTGGGAGGTGCTGTCGGCGCCGCGCGACAGAGCTTTGGCGGCGGCCAGCGCCGCGCCGTCGACGGCTCCCTGCAATTTCGTCTTGACCACGTACAGCAGGGTCGCGTCGATGGACAGACCGACCATGGGGATCACGATGACCAGGATGATCGACGTCGCGACGACGCTGATTCCGCGCTGAGCGCGTTTGAGAATTGCAGAATTTTTCAGGTCCATATTTCCTGCCTATTGGAAAGCGAATCGAACGTAGGCGCCGCCCGAAGTGGTCCAGCCCAGAAATCCGATGTCGGGGTAGGTGAAGTAGACCTCGACCATATAGGAACTTTCGCCTTCGGCCTGCGCGGGCGGCGACGGCGTGGTGCCGGTGGCTCGCTGGACGGCGTCGTCGAGCAAAGTCTCGAAATTGGCGGCTCGCAGGCTGCTGTTCGTCATGTAGTTCGTTGCCGTGATATTGCCCGACGAATCCAGCAGGCTGGACGATGGAGTGCCGAAGTAGCTCGAATACAGCGCCGTGTTGCCGATGGTGACGCGTTGCGTGATCACCGGCTGATTCTTGTTGGTGCAGGTGCTCACCCCATTGGCCGTACAATCGGCCTGATAGACCGTGACGATACGGCTCAGAATGACCACTCCGTTGCCGCCCGTATTGGTCATGCCGACGCCATAGGCCAATTTTTGCGTCACGATGTTCTGCATCGCCGTCTGGGTAAAGTCGATGCTCTTGTCGGCGTACATGTGGGCGACATCGCGGCAAACCTGAACGGCCTGAATGTAGCGGCCCAGCATCACGCCCAGTCCGACCGAACCGAAAAACATCACGGTGAGGCAGGGAAACACGACCGCGAATTCCAGAAGGGCGCTGCCGCCCTGGCGCGATCGTCGGCGTTTTGGATCCGGTGTCATGGGTTTACCTGGTGGGCGTAATGTTGTTCGGCGCGGACTCCATGATGTCGGACGAGTACGCGCTGAACGGAATCAGACCGGTGCCGCGCCATAACGGAGCCATCCATTTCCGGTTGATGGTGGCCGAAACGACGATCAGATTCCCCGGAGCGTTGCTGTTGACGCCGCTGACGGCGTTGAGATTCGAATCGTAATAATTGATGGAAAAACTGGAGACGCCGCTGCTGATGTCGGCGTCGGTCAGGAAGCCCATCGAAGCGTTTTCGACCGTGGATTTGATGGCGGCGTCCTGGCCGCCGGAGCCGGTCTGCTCCGTGATGGCGTAGCGGACGCCCTCGCGCACCGCTTCCCGCAGGGTGTTCTGGATGAACAGCGCCAGCGCGAAGTCCATCATGGCGAATCCCACGGCAAAAAGAGGCAGAATGATCAGCGCCGATTCAATGACGGCGTTGCCTTTCTGTCGGCGGCGGCGATGTGCCGCCGGCTGGCGAGATGATTGAATCACACTCATGTCCCGAACGATGCCGGTTTCGGCCCTAATAGTACTTTGGCCCCTGGCTGGCTAGATTTGAATCGGGCGAACCCGTTACTCGAATTGCGGAAAACTGCTTAGGACCGGCCTATCGGTTTGGGGACTGCGGTTTTAGCGCTCGGATTTGGCATAATGTAGCCGGTGTCTCGCGTAAAAGAACTGGAACAGCGGCTCGAACATACGGAGCAGCAGCTCCGGCTCCTTCAGAAAATCAGCCGATTCATGGTGCGGGATTTAAGCCTGGCCGGGGTGCTGGAAGACGTGGTGTCGCTGGTGGTGGAGTTCATGGAGTGCGACTCCTGCCTCCTTTATCTGCGTCAGGACCAGGAACTGGTGCTGTGCGCGTCGAATAATCCGCAGCCGCAGACCATCGGGCAGGTGCGCTTGAAGCTCGGCGAAGGACTGACGGGATGGGTGGCGCACGAGTGCCGCCTGTTGTCGATTTCGCGCGAGGCGTATCTCGACCCGCGCTTCAAACATTTTCACGATCTGCCGGAAGACGCGTACGAGGCGTTCCTGTCGGCTCCGGTGATCGGGCGCAACCGGGTGACCGGTGTGATCAATGTGCAGCATCGCGAACCGCATTTTCACAGCGGCGGAGAAATGGAGCTGCTGACCACGGTCGGCGAACAGATCGGTTGTCTGGTCGCGCTGGCGAATCATCAGGTGCCGGACCTGGTGATGACGTCGGCGCGGGAACGGTAAGGCCATGAGTGTCCATGTGAGACCGGCGGCGAGCCGGCTTTTCAGGCGGCTTCGGTTTTTGATTCGGTTAGAGAAGGACACAAGCCGGCATGGCTGCCGGCTCGCCGGCATGGCTGCCGGCCCCACAGTGCTGCTGATGTTGATCGCCGGGATGATGGCGGTTCCGGCGTTTGGGCAGCGCTGGAAGGTCCAATATTTTTACGACGAGAATCGCAATACGTTTTTCATTGAGGACCTGAGCTTTCCCTCGGCCACGCGCGGCATCGCGGTGGGGACCGTTCGCGATGAACTGGGGCAGAATAACAAAGAGAAATACATCGCGCTGCTCACCAGCGACGGCGGCGAGCACTGGTCGACCGAACCGCTGAAGGACCACCCGAGGTCGCTGTTTTTTCTGAACGACTCGATCGGCTGGCTGGTGGGCGACAACGGCATCTGGTTCACCGAGGAATCCGGACGGAACTGGAAGAAGATCAGTAATCAGCGGAAGGGCGACAAGAAGTTCGGCCCGACGCCGGGCGGTGGAGTCCTGACGCGGGTCTGGTTTCTGGACGAAAAGCACGGCTTCGCGGTGGGGCTGCAGAAGACAGTGGTCGAGTCGAAAGACGGCGGAGTGACGTGGACTCCCGTGGAGGAAGCCGCCAAGCCGTCGGCCGACGCGTCGCATACGGCTTATTCGGTGATCGCGTTTGACGGGAAGCTGGGGCTGATTGTCGGAGGCTCGGTGCCGCCGCGCATCGACGATCCGAAGCTGCCGTCGTGGATGGAGCCGGAGCGCGCCGTCAAGCGGCGCCAGGTCCCGACGCTGAAGCTGCAGATCGAAACGCGCGACGGCGGCGCGACGTGGAAATCGTCGACCGCGCCGCTGTTCGGCGACGTGACGGCGGTGCGGTTGTCCGGCCTGAACGGGCTGGTGTCGTTCAGCTTTGCGGAATCGTTCGAGTGGCCGTCGGAGGTTTATAAGATCGACCTGACGACCGGAAAGACGGCGATCACGTTCCATGCGAAAGACCGGCGCGTCTTCGATTGCTCGTTGTTCCCGGGACCGCGCGCTTACATCGCGGCGGTGGAACCTCCGGGCAAGCTGAATACGGTGCCGATTCCGGGCAAAGTGAAGATGCTGACCAGCACGAATCTGACGGACTGGACAGAGATGGACGTCGATTACAAGGCCAACGC
>JAIQFJ010000267.1 GCA_020073325.1 Terriglobia bacterium
GCATTTCACCGAGGCTTTTCGGATTCGCACGCTTTTCGATCGTGCCGGTCTACCGTTTTCCTGGGAAAGAATCGGCGCGCTGCGGCTGACCCAGGGGCGGCTGAAAGAAGCCGCGCAATTCACAGCCATGGCGATTCAGGCAGCGGACCGGTTGGCGCCCTCGTTTCCGAAATTCCAGCTGATTCATCAGCGCGGCGAAATTGAACGGGCGCGCGGCGAGACAGATGCGGCGCTGAAGGATTTCGAAGAAGCGGCCGACCTCGCGTCCTCGTGGCGCCGCGAGACGCTGCCTGCGATCGAAACGCTGACGGCGACGAATGTCGAACTGGAAAACGGCGTTTTCACTTCGCTGGTGGAAACCGCTGCGTACAAAGCGGTCGCGCGGATGGACCGGAGCAGCGCGATTCGAGCTTTTGAAGCGTTGGAGCAGAATCGCGCGGCGAGCCTGCGGGAAGCGGCCGGTCGCAATTTTCAGAATGGAATTCCGGTTCAATATTGGGATCTGTTGGGAGAGCTTCGCGCGGAACAAGCGCGCCTGCTGCACACCAAGCAAGCCGGCGATGCGGCCCTGGATCGCGTCAGAGCAAAGCTGACCGAAATGGAATCCGAAATTGGTTTGAGAACTTTTCCGAAGAAAGAAGAGAATTTTCGCTCTCAGAATTCACTTATACATTTTCAACAGGTATTAAGTAATTCAGAACTCTTCCTCAGTTTTTACCTAGGAGAGCAGGAATCATATGTCTGGGCAGTCACGAAGGACACGTTCTCTTTGTACCGGCTGGGCCGCGCGGAAGAGATTCGCGCGGCGACGAACCGGTTTCGGGATGCGGTCCGCTCCGGTGATCCGGCGGCGGCTCAGTTTGGAGAGGTCGTTTATCGGCAGTTGTTTGCGGGGCTGTCGGCCGGCGAGGTAAGCCGGCCGGATTGGGTGATTTCGGCCGGCGACGCATTGCTCGAAGCGCCTTTGGCCGCCTTGGTGACCCAACGGAAGGGCAGTGGATTGAAGTATTTGGTGGAGCAGCACTCCTTGCGGCTCGTGCCGGGCGCGATGTCCCTGGCAGAGCCGGCGAAGGAAGCCGGGTCAAAACAGTGGCTAGGCGTTGGCGATCCCGTTTACAATCAGGCGGATACCCGGCTGCGCCGGCACGCGTCCGGATCGTTCTCATGGTTCGCGCGGGCGTCTTCGCCGCAATTGAACCGCCTGGTGGGCAGCGCCGAGGAGTTGCGCACGGGCGCGCAAAGCTGGGGCGCGCCCGCGACGATCCTGGAAGGATCCGAGGCCACGCGCGAGAGGTTTCAAAGCGAAATCGCGCGGCATCCGGCAGTGATTCACCTGGCGACACATGTCCTGGTTTCCCCGCAGCGGCGCGACCAGGCGCTGATTGCGTTCGGACTTGACCGAAAAGGCGAGGGTCAATTCCTGACGACAGCCGATGTCGCGATGCTGAGCGTCCCGGGCGCGGTGGTAACGATGGCGGGATGCGAGACCGGGACGGGCGAGATTCGGGCCGGGGCGGGACTGGTCGGGTTGACGCGAGCCTGGCAGATTGCGGGGGCGCGCGCGGTGATCGCCACGCTGTGGCCGGTTCCGGATTCGCGCGGCGAATTGTTTTCTTCTTTTTATCACCATCTGCGGGAGATGCCGGCAGCGCAGGCGATGCGGCTGGCGCAGGTGGAAATGATCCGCAGCGGAACATGGCGCGCGTCGGCACAATACTGGGGCGCCTATCAGGTCAACGGGGGCGCGCAATGATTCGACTGAAAGCGCGGGGCCGCGCTCATCCGGAGTCCTACCCGGCTTACCAAACATGGACGATTCTGGTGGAGCGGATCCGTGTGGGGGAATCCGACTCGATGCAGGAGCTTTACGACCTGTTCCTGAGCGGCATCCGGTTTTATTTATGCCGGCAGTTGGGAAAACAGGAACTGGACGACAAGCTGCATGATACGTTTGTCCTGGTGGTGCAGGCGATCCGCAACGGCGAATTGCGGGAACCGGAACGATTGATGGGATTTGTGCGCACGATCGTGCGCCGGATGGTGGCGGCCCATATCGACAAAGCCATTCATCTGCGCCGCGACCAGATCGACGTCGATTCAGGACTGCGGATCGTCGATCCGGCGTCGACTCCGGAGGATACGGCGATTTTCCGGCAGCGCGTGGAGATCATCCAGCGCGTCCTCGAAGAACTGGACGATCGGGATCGGGAAATTCTGACCCGATTCTACCTGAGGGAGCAGAGTCAGGCGCAGATCTGTTCCGAAATGGACCTGAGTGAGACCCAATTCAGACTCCTGAAGTCCCGAGCGAAGGCCCGGTTTGGGGAGCTGGGCAAAAAAAAGCTGACTCATCGCGCGATGAGTGCAGTTTTTATGAGAACTTCGGCCGGTCTTTTCCACTAAGGAACTAGAGCATTCCGGTTCGGGACTGGATCGTTTGGCAACGAAGTTCAAGTTCGGCGCGCACCTCTCTGAGGAAACCTTGGAGGAGTATGCTTTTGGACGGGTTTTGGAACCCGAGGCAGCCTCCATCGAGGAACATCTGCTGGTCTGCGAGCAGTGCCAGGATACGCTCGGGGACATCGACGAATACATTCTGCTGATGAAAGCCGCGACCCGCGAGCAGGCGCCACTGCCTGCGCTGGTGCGGCCGAAGCGCCGGTTGGCGCCGTATGTTGCGGCGGGGACTATCGCGGCGGGGGTCGCTGTGGCGGCGCTGCTGCCCTCGGTGCGTCCGGTGCGGCCAGCGGAAACCGTCGAACTCCAGTCGTTGCGCGGCGTGGAGATGCCGCGCATCCATGCGGATCATCCCGCGGATCTGCGGATTACGGTTCCGGATTTGCCCGATGCGCCGTATCGCGTGGAGGTGGTGGACGGCTCGGGCGGTACAGTGTGGTCGGGCAGGGCTGTCGCGTCGGGACGGCGGATCCGCGTGCTGGAGCCGAAAGCGCTGCGCGCGGGAACGTACTGGGTGCGGCTTTACTCGGAAAAAGGCGAGTTGCTGAGGGAGTTCGGGCTGGAGAGTTCCTGACGCCGCTCTGAGCAGTTGTCTCGCAACCCCGCTTACGAGTGCGTGTGAAAACTCGGATCGCGCGATCATTTGACCGGGTATCTGGGCGGCTCGTTCAGAGCGGTGAGCCGGCTTCCAGGCCGGCGTTTCGTAACCAATCTACATCAGCCGGCACGGCTGCCGGCTCGCGGCTCGACGAGCCGCCCCACATTCCCGGCGGCGGGGTCAGCAACACCAACCTGAAAAGGCTGTTTGTTAGACTCGTAGTCGAACGGCGTCCAGTGGGCGCCGCACCCCAAAGCAGGAGAGTTTTTCATCTATGTCGAAACAGGAAGAAGCAGGTCTCTTACTAAAGCTGTACGAACTCCGCCGGGAAGAAACGATGCGCGTCGCGCGCGACTGGTATTTCCGCGAATTCAATCCGCAGACCATGGCGGATTTCACCGCGACTATGTTCGGCGCGCATAGCGGACACCTTCGCATGGTAGTCACCTACTGGGACATGGCGGCAGCGCTGGTGAATCATGGCGCGGTCGGCATGGACTTCTTTAACGACTGCAACGGCGAGCACATCGGTGTGTTCTCGAAGATCGAGCCGATTCTGAAAGACATTCGCGCGATGATGTCGCCGAAGTTCGCGGCGAATCTGGAGAAGCTGGTGGATGCAACGCCGGGCGGGCGTGAATTGTCGGCCTCGACGCGGGAGCGGATGAAGGCGGTCATGGCGCAGCTCGCGGCGCAATCGCAGTCGGCGAAGGCGTAGACCGTTTTGACGGCCGCCGATTACTGGTGCTGATCGGCGGCCATTCCTTCCCGGAACCAGACCCGGAATTCTTCCAGACGCCGCAATTCATCGGGACCCAGCGGGCACGCATGCGGGCCAGGCTTCAGGCCTCGAATGACCGCCGCCTCGCGCAGGACCACGGGGAACGGGAATTGATTCATCCAGCGCGCGAAGTGCGCCAGGCGAGCCTCCAGTTCCGTGGTGTCCTGTCCGGCGCGGGCGCAGCGGTCGATGGCGACCATCCACTCCGGCAGCACGCTGGCCGTTCCGGAAATGGAGCCGGTGGCTCCCAGGCGGGCGGCGCGCGCGTACATCAGGTCGGCTCCGATAAAGATTTTGTGGCCGGCTTTGTGAATCGCCTCGAAATTTTCCCAAATTCCCGAAGAATCCTTGATGCCGGCAAAGGCTCCCGTGGCGAGCAGATCGAGCGCGGTGGGGAGCTGAATTTCCGTCGTGAATTGCGGAATGTTGTAGAGGTAAATGGGTCCTTTAACCTGCGCGGCAAATTCGAGGAACCAGGCGCGAATGGAGTCCTGAGTGTACCGGTAGTAATTCGGGGGCAGGAGGAGGATTCCGGCGGCACCGTCGTCGAGCGCCTGTTGGCCGAGGGCGACGGCTCCTTCAAACGCGGAGTGCGACACGTTGACCAGAATGGGGACGCGGCATCGTTTGACGGCCATGGCGGCAAAGCGGCCGCGGTCTTGGGATTCGAAATGCAGAAACTCGCCGGTGGAGCCGAGCAGAGTGATGCCGTCGACTCCGTGGGATTCGAGAAAGCTGAGCGATTCGAGCGCGGCGGCGATGTCGATCGAGACACCGGTGGAGCGTCGCGGCGTGATGGCGGCCGGGTAGATCATGGCGTGGAAAGACAGCGCGGCCTAACCTGCGCTCGGGCGAGGCGCCGCATGAGGTTATAATACCCGAAGTATCCCGGGCCGCGAGTTGCTGCTTCGTGAGGACCCTGAAGTTTTCTAAGGTCGCGCCGAACTACAGACTAAGATGAATCGCTTACTCGTGCTGGGGCTCTTCGCAGGCGGGATGGCAATGGCGGCCGAGCCTTCGGTTGCCGAATGCTTCAAAGTCAACGCGCTGCTGAAAATGGACGGCGATCATTATTGGGCGGATTGGAAAAATTCCTGCCCTTATACAATCGATTCGGTTTACATCGCGGTGGAATTTGCGGACCATGTCGGCAAGAGCGTCGGCAATGGGCTGTGGGCGCTGCATCTGGTGGGTCCCGGGCTGGCGCGGGTGATCCGGCTGAGCACTCCGGAGACGTCGGGCGTGTTTGAACGGATCCGGGTACGGAGGATCACGACGGATCTGGAGCAGGCGCTGAGGGGGATTCACGGGAGTTCTCCGCCGGTACATGCGGCGCAGTGATCGAATGGGGTCCGAGGTATGTCGGATTTGATCCCCGGCCTCACGGCCAGGGCTGTCGCGCGGTTTAGAGGCCAGCCGTTCACCGCAGGCGTTCGTCGAGTTTGATGACGACCGGAGTTCGTGGATCGGGCGGTGGCGCAGTGGAGCCGGTGAGTTCGACGCTGTCGCCGGATTTCGCGGAGCCGGAAAGATCGAACGATTTTCCGGTTTCGGGCACGGTCAGTTTTCCTTCCTTCACGGAGCCGCGGACGCGGACCTTGGTTTCACCCGGAGTAAAGCCGACGCGTTTGATGGCGTCCCAGACCTGATCGGGTCCCTGGCGATTCTCGGGAGCGAATTTCAGCGCGACCGTTCCGGCTTTGAAATCGACCGTGACATTTTCCACTCCGCGCATCCGTTTGAAAGCGCCGGAGAGATTTTCAGTGCACGATTCACAGTTCATGTCGCGGATGAAGACGCGAATCTCCAGGAACTCGGCGCGGGCGGTGAAGGAGAGGCACAGCAACAGAAGCGCTCGGATCATTTTTCCAGCATACGCCGGTCATGAACGGGATAGCTCAGGCGATATGAAGGGTGTGATTTCGCTGACGGAAGTATCGGACTTGAAAAAGAAGGCGCTGGGAGCGCTGGGGATTCTGCCGCCGTTTTCGCCGATCCTGAATCGGCTGATGGCGACGCTGGCGGGCGAAAACGTGTCGTTTGCCAGGCTGGGCGACCTGATCGAAAAAGATACGGTGGTGGCGGGGAATCTGCTGCATCTGGTCAATTCGGCGCTGTATGCGCGGCGCGGGACGGTCAATTCGGTACGGCACGCGCTGTCGCTGCTGGGAATCGACAAGACGCGCAACGCCGTGCTGGGGATGTCGCTGGCGAAGATGTGGAGCAAGGTGAGTGTACCGCGGCGATGGTCGATGGGGCAATTCAACATGCATTCGGCCGCGGTTGCCATTTTGAGCGATCTGCTCGCGCAGAAACTGCCGGTGGATTATCCCGAGGGCGCGTTCGTGGCGGGGCTCTTTCACGATTTGGGGCAACTGCTGATCGCAACCGGGATTCCGGAATCCTACGAGCGGATCGAGACGCGGGACCAGGAACAGGAAGTCCTCGGGTTCGGGCACGCCGAACTTTCCGCGGCCGCGCTGGAGGAATGGAACCTGCCGGAAGCGATCCAGATGGCGGTGCTGTATCATCACAACCCGGAGTCAGACCCGGCGGCGCGAGGCGGCGCGATGCCGCTGAGCCGCATTGTCGCGGCGGCAAACCAATACGTCAATTCGACGGGAGTGTCGATCGAGGAAACGGGGGATCCGGCATCGGACGACGGCGAAGCGCTGGTGCGGCTGGGTCTGAGCCCGGAAGAAATCGAGTCGACTCTACGGGAGTTCGAGGCGGAGTTCGATGTAATGACTCAATACTTCCGCCCGAGTTGAATTACCCTTTCCCCAAGGGATTCGACCGCTGACTAACTTTAAGTTCACGTTACGTCATTCTTACAGCGATGTCAACCGGGGGGCGTCCTGTAGTGTCAAGTTGACATCCGTGCGAAACATTCCCGGCGGGAAAGAATCTAACGGTCCAATGGCATGTCCGGAGCGCAGGCGTTTGCAATGCGAACACGCGGCAGCCGAAGCCGCGTTCGATCTTGCGCGCCTGCGAGTGAGTTCCCGGATCGGGACGTCGCCGAAAGAGGAATACGAGTCTCTCCTACGGGCTGCCGATCTCTCATGGCAGGGTGTCCAGAGAGCGCGCGAGGCGCTCGATTTGCATATTCGAAAACATGACTGCGAAGAGATGAGCGCGGAGTGGTGAACGAGGGGAATGCTTTAGAACCAGGTCCAGTCCGTACTAAGCGTTTGACAGGGTGGCGTTGCCGGGGAGATTCGCCGTAAGATCTTGACATCGCCAAAGCACGACAAATTGGAGGCTGGGTTCTCGCAGCGGTCTGCGGCATCGTACCGGTGCTGATGTTGTCCGCCGGCTGGCTTTTTCCGCAAAAGCCCAGGATTTATCGGATCGGCTATGCGAATTTCCCGCCATTAATCTGGAAAACGCCGGCGGGTCCTGCGGGATTCGCGGTCGAGGTGGCCAAGGAAGCGGCGCGGCGGAAGAAGATCGAACTGGAATGGGTATCGCTGCCGGGCGGACCGGAGGCGGCGCTGAAGAGCGGCACGATCGACCTCTATCCGATTTTCGCGAACACGCCGCAGCGCAGGGGGCTGATTCACATGAGCCGTCCCTGGTGGGAATCGCCGCTGGCGCTGATCGTGGATCGGAGGAGCAACCTCAAAACGCTCGATCAGGTAGACGGACGGCGGCTCTCGGTAGTGGATTTTTCGGTGACGCAAAATATGGCGCACGCTTTGTTTCCGCATTCGCCGCATGTGATGAAAATTCCGTACGAGGAAGTGCTGCAGGCGGCTTGCACGGGCGAAGCCGATGCGGAGTTTCTGACGGTGTCGCTATATCTGGAACTGCTGCAGCAGGGTGTGCGCGGATGCGAGGGAGTTTCGCTTGCCCCGATCTTCATCCCGGACGTAAGCATTTCCTACAGCATCGGCGCGCGGGCGGGAGCCGAGCGGGCGGCGGACCAGATTGCGGCGGAGATCGTGGATCTGACCTATGACGGGACTCTGGCGCGGCTGGGGGCGCGGTCGGGCGAGATCGTTTCGAATCAGGCGCAGTTGGTTCGCAGCCTCTCGGCGGAGCGG
Source organism: Terriglobia bacterium (assembly GCA_020073325.1). Taxonomy (GTDB): domain Bacteria; phylum Acidobacteriota; class Terriglobia; order Bryobacterales; family Bryobacteraceae; genus Palsa-187. The sequence continues at coordinate 7,886 of JAIQFJ010000267.1, forward strand.
CGCATGACCAATTTCCTTTTCGTGGTGGCGATCGGACTGGCGGCCGCGGCGGTGCTGGTTGGCTGGCAGAACCGGAGGGTGCGGAAGGCGCGCGAATCGGCGGAGCGGGCTCGCAAGGCGGAAGCGGAATTTTTGGCCCATATGAGCCATGAAATCCGGACGCCGATGAACGGCGTGCTGGGGATGCTGTCGCTGGCGCTTGAAACGAACATGGCTGCGGAAACGCACGAATATCTGGAAACGGCGAATCATTCAGCGCTGGCGCTGTTGAGCGTCCTGAACGACATTCTGGATTTTTCGAAAATCGACGCGGGGAAACTGGAGATGGAGTCCATCGAGTTTTCTCCGAAGCAGATGGTGGAGCAGTGCGTGAAGACGCTGTCGCAGGAGGCTCGGCGCAAGGGGCTGAGCATCGTGCAGGAGATCGGGCGCGACGTGCCGGAGTGGTGTATCGGAGATCCGAACCGGCTGCGGCAGGTGCTGCTGAATCTGCTGAACAACGGGATCAAGTTTACCGATCGCGGCGGGGTGTCGGTGAAGGCGGAGTTGGGACGGCTGGGGTCGACCGATGTCGCTCTGCATTTCGAAGTGCGCGACACGGGGATGGGGATTCCGCTTTCGCAGCAGGAAACGATTTTCCAGGCGTTCAAGCAGGCGGACCGGTCGACGACGCGCAAGTTCGGCGGCACGGGCCTGGGCCTGGCGATCGTGGCGCGGCTGGTGGAAATGATGAACGGCCGGATCTGGGTGGAAAGCGAACCGGACCGCGGCAGCGCATTTCATTTCACGGTGGTGCTGGGGCGGACGCCGGTGCGCGAAAACGGGGGCGCCGAACCGTTGGTGGGCCACGCGCGCGGAGCGGTTCAGGGCTGACTTTTTAAGGCAGCCTCGATCATCCAGTCCAGTTTCTTTTCAAAAAATCGGTCGTTGTCGAAACCGGTGGTGTGGAAACGGATATTGCCGGCGGGATCCACCACGTAGAGTTGCGGCAGATCGGGCGCCTGCAGCGATTCGCGGCGCAGATAAGGCTGCAGGGTGGAGTCGAGATGATCGGCATCGACGGTCAGAATTTTCGCGCGCGGATTTTTATAGCGGGACAGGCGCTCGAGCTCGGGTTTGCAGGGAGCGCACCAATCGGCCCAGAAGGCGACGATGAGGGCGGAGCCCGAGCGGGGAAAGGCCGCGGGCTCGCGAATTTCCGTGGCGAGAAGATCGGCTTTCAGGCGGTCGAGGCGCCGCGCGGTTTCGGCGGCGATTTCGGGAGCGTCGATTGCGGGGCCGCCGGTTGAAGGATCGGCAAGCAGCCGCGCGATGGATCGCTGGCGGCGGGCCTCGCCGGGGTTGCCGGTGTGATCGAGCGC
>JAIQFJ010000268.1 GCA_020073325.1 Terriglobia bacterium
CGCCGCGGGCAGCCGGTGGAGATTCTCATTTCGCCCAGAGAAGGAACGCTGGTGGCGCGCTCGGCTGACGCGCAGTTTTTAAAACGTATCGAAATTGCGAAGCCGCTGACGATCAGCGACATTCTGCCGCACCTTCCCGTGGTCGATCCGGAGGCGCCGCGCCGCGTGATTGTTTACCCGGGCGGCGCGCCTCCGCGAATCGGCATTGAACTTTCGACGCCCGCGGGCCGCAAGCGCAAGGTGATGGTCGATCCGGTTACGGGAGTTCCGCTTTCTCAATGAGAAAAGGTTTTACCCTGCTCGAAGTGATGGTCGCGACGCTCATCATGGGCATCGCGGTCGCGGGGCTGCTGAGCGGGCTTGCCTCCTCGACGCGCAATGCGGCGCGGCTCACCGAATACGACCGGGCAACTTTACTCGCGAAATCGAAAATGGATGAAATTCTCGCCGACCATAATCTGCCTCGCAGGCGGCTGATGAGCGGCGTGTTCGATCCGGGGCAATCCGGCGGAAAGCAGGCGGGCTGGAACGCGACCATTTTTCCGCTCGAGCAAGCGCCGGGAGCCGCGGGCGGGAAATGGGTGGTCGACCGGGTGCAACTCGAAATCTGGTGGATGGCGGGCACGGAATCGGCGCCGGTGCGGCGAAGTTTTTCGCTCGAAGGATTCCGCCGGAGCATTTTGAGTCTGGGAGGCAACTAGTGCGAGCCACGTGGGGCCGGCCGCCACGCCGGCGAGCCGTTCGTCGGACCGGCTGGTCTTTGCGTTCGCGGTCAAGAAAAACGAGGCTGGTCCAACGACCGGCCTGCCGGCTCAGCAGCCGGCCCCGCAATGGATTCACCCTGGTCGAGCTGCTCATTGCGATCACCCTGGTCGCCGCGCTTTCCGCCGGCATGCTCATGGCGATGCGCTCCGGCCTGCTCACTTTGCAGAAAGTCGACGACCGGCTGCAAGCCAATCGCCGCGTGCTCAGCGTCGAGCAGATCCTGCAGCATCAGATCAGCAACGCGATGCCGGTCCTGGGGCAATGCGGCAGCGGGGGGACCATCCCGATCTTCCGCGGCACCGCGCAAACGCTGCTGATGGTATCGAGCTACTCGCTTAGCGAAGGCGCGCGCGGAATGCCGCGGGTGCTCGTGTTTCAAGTCGTTCCCGGCGATCAAGGCGTGCGGCTGATCGTCAATGAGTCGCTGTATTACGGCCCGGCGAGCACCGCGCCGTTCTGCCTTAATGCGCGTCCCTTGCCGCCGCCGCCCGGACCGCAGTCATTCGTTCTGGCGGACCGGCTGGCCTACTGCCGCTTCGTTTACGAGGCTGCCGATCCGGAATCGCCGCGTCCCAAGGGCTGGACGAGCAACTGGGGCCAGCAACTGCTCCCTTACGCGGTGCGTGTCGATATGACTCCGCTGGTGCCGGACCCGGCGCATCTTCCGCTGCTCCCGGTGACGGCTCGAATTCCCGTCACGCGCGATCCGCTGGTTATCTACAATGACTCCTGGTAAACAAAAGGGCGGAGCGCTGCTCACTGTGCTGTGGCTTTCGGCCGCGCTCGCCGCGATCGCATTTTCGGTCGCGACCAAGGTCCGGTCCGAAACGGCGCGCGTCGGTTCCACCGCCGATGGCCTGCGCGCTTCCTATCTCGCCTCGGGATCGGTTGAGCGAGCCATCCAGTGGATGATCTGGTCCAGCGATTTTCCGACGCAATTCTGGCGTCGCACCCGGCCGCGGCTCTACTTTACTTACGGCAGCGGCGACGTCGTGGTGGAAACCTTCGCCGAATCGGCCAAGCTGAATATCAACCAGGCCGGTTATGACGACATCTTCCGCGTCGTCGCCGCCGTCAGCGGAAACCTGATGCAGGCGCGCGATATTACCGACGCCATCATGGATTGGCGCGGTGGCGGCGTGGGGTCCGCGTTCGATGCTTACTACGCCAGTATCGGTCCCAGCCTGGGAGTTTCGACTTTTCGGGCCCGTCACGCGTCTTTCCAGGAGATTGAGGAATTATTGCTGGTCCGTGGCATGACACCGGAACTCTACTTTGGCAACTATGTCTCTGATAATCAGGGACGTTTGTACCCGTCGGGCGGCCTGCGCGACTGCTTTTCGGTGTGGGGCAGCACCGGACCGTTCGACGCCAACGGAGTCAGCCCGGCGCTGATGCAGGCCATTGGTGTTCCGCCGGACGGAGTCGCGCGCATCATGGCGCGCAGGCAAGTCGCGCCGTTTCAGAATTTTGGCGATGTGGCAGGGCTCGGCGTTCCGACCCCCCGGCTGACCGTGGGCCCTTCGACTCCCAACGGAGTGATCTGGACCGTTCGCGCCACCGCCCGTCTCCGCCGTCCCGATGGCACGCCCTCCGATGTGGTGCGCTCCGCGTCGGCGACGGTGAAGTTGCTCGACCCGACGATTTATCCCATGCTGCCGGTGCACGTGCTGCGCTGGTATGACGACGGCTGGTCGCAATCCGAAGTCGTGCCGCCGGGACCGGTCACAGGAGTGGCTCTTCCGCAATGATCCCCGCCGGAATCAAACGCTGGACCGCCTTCGGCAGCGGCATCGGCATCCAGATCGCCGGACCGCATGGCTCCGAGTCTCTGCACGCCGTCGCGGCGCGCGTTCGTCCGAACGGCGCGCGCATTCTCGACCGGATCGTCATCGAGGATTTTCCGCATCAGGCCGCCGGCGTCTGGGGAACCGGGTTTGCCGCGTTCGTTCGCAAGTCCGATCTGCGCCATGTTCCCGTCGCCGTGCTGCTGCCGCGTCAGGACGTGATCGTGCGCCAGATCGCACTGCCCGGCGTTTCCGACAAGGATCTTTCCGCCGCCGTCCAGTTTCAGATGGACGGACTGCATCCCTACAACGAAGACGACGTCATCTCGAGCTGGTCGCGTCTTCCGGGATCTTCCGCTGTGATCGTCGCCATCGCACGCCGCGCCGCGATCGATCGCTATGCCCAGCTTTTTGCCGAAGCCGGAGTGAAGATCGGATCCTTCACCTGCTCGGCCGCCGTGATCCATTCGGCGCTGCGCCTGGTCAATGCCGTGAAACCCGAACTGCTCGCCGCGGAGCAGGTCGACGGGCACGTCGAATATTACGGCGAGAGCCCGGCGCGCGCGCTGTTTTCGGCGAGCTTCCATGCTTCCGACGCCCGTTCCGCCGCGCTTGCGTGCTCGGAACTGCGCATCGATCCTTCGACGGAAGCGCGCCCGCTCGAAGAAGTGCTGGGCGCGGCGCCCGCGCTGCCTTATGCCGCGGCGCTTGCGTCGGCATGCCCGTGGCTCGCGCTTTCGGTCAACCTGCTGCCGGCCGGACTGCGCCAGTCGAGCGGCCGCATGGGGTGGATTCCCTCGGCCATCGCCGCCGGACTCGTGGTCGCCTCCGCCGCCGCGCTGGCCGCGATTCCCGTCTACGAAAATCGCCGGTATGAGCGCTCGCTGGCCGCTGAAATTTCCAAAGTCGAAAAGCAGGCGCAGCGAGCCGTGCAGGTCGACCGCGAAACCGACGCCGCGCGCCGCAAGACGGCGCTGCTCGACAATTTCCGCCATCGCGCCAAAGCCGACATGGACGTGCTGGCCGAGTTGACCAAGATTCTTCCGCCTCCCGCCTGGCTCAACACGGTGGACATTCAACGCAACCAGATCACCATCGCCGGAGAAGCCGACCAGGCCGCGCCGCTGCTCAAGCTGATCGATTCCTCGCCGTATTTCGAGGCGTCGGAATTCGTGATGCCTCCCGCGCGCCAGGGACCGGTGGAAGCGTTCCGCATCCGCACCAACCGGGAGGCGGGACGATGACGCCGAAGCTGCGCCGCATGCTCGCTTTCGGAGCTTTATCGCTGCTGCTCGGCGCGATCGTGCGTTTCTGGCCCGACGATTCCAGCGCCGCCGTGCCCGCCGCGGCCGCCGAATCCATCCCCGTGGCCGAGCGGCGCCTGGCGAATCTGCGGGAACAGGCCGCCACGGTTCCCGGCAAGCAGGAAATTTTGAAGAAGGCCGCTGCCGACCTGGCGGCGCGCGAAAAAGGACTGCTGGTGGCCGATACGGCTCCGCAGGCGCAGGCGCAGCTCATTCAGATTTTTCGCGAGATCGGCCGCGCCGAGACGCCGCCGGTCGAGATCCGCTCCACCGAAGGATTTTCGCTGCGTCCGCTGGGCGATTCCTACGGCGAAGCCAGCGTCTCGGTTGCGGTCGAATGCCGCATCGATCAACTCGTCAACATGCTGGCCGCCATCGCGGCGCGTCCCGAACTGGTGGCCACCAGCGACGTTCGCATCTCCTCGAATAATCAGAAGGACAAGGCCATCGGCGTACACCTCACCCTTTCGGGCGTGGTGCCGCGCAAGCTGGTTCCGGAGAAACATTCATGAGCAGAAAAATCATTCTGCTGAATCTCGCGCTGCTGGCTCTGACCGTCACGCTCATCTGGCAGGCGCGGAAACACTACCTCGAAATGAAAGCGCATGAGCGCGAGGTGCTGCGGCAATCCGTGCGGCCCAGGCAGGTGCTGCCGCCGCCCGCGGTTCCCGCGCCCGCGCCCGTCGCGGCCGTGCAGTATATCGACGTGGCGCAGAAGACCCTGTTCAACAAGGATCGCAACCCGAACGTCGTGGTGGAGCCTCCGCCTCCGCCGAAGGAAAAGCCGATGCCTGCCCTGCCGACCTACTTCGGCCAGATCCGCCTGGGCGATCCAGTGATTTTTCTGGCCTTCGGCAATGGCGGCCAGAAGCGTTTTTATACGGGCGACAAAGTGGGCGAGTTTAAGCTCATTGCTTTCGATAACGAAAAAATCACGCTGGGATGGGATGACAAGCAGGTTGAAAAAAGACTGGACGAGCTGAAGGCGAAAGCCGACCAGGGTCCGTCCCAATCTTCAGCCGCCGCTGCCGCGCAACCGGCCGCCAGTCCGGCCGCGGGCTCGCCGCAAATCAAGTCGCTCAGCGGACCTGCCGTGCTCGATCCGGCGAAACCGGACTCCGTGCTCGGTCCCGATTTCGGCGATTATCGCGGCTGCGTGATGAACGATCCTACGCCGGCCGGGGCGGTCGTGGATGGCTACCGGAAAGTTGTGACGCGCACGCTCATGGGAAATTCCTGTCACTGGGAGAAAGCTAAATAAATGGTTCGAAGAACGATTCTGGGATTTGTCGCCGCCGCCGCTCTGCTGCCGGCGCAGGCTCCCGCGCCGCAGGCTCCTGCTCCACAGACCGCCGCGCAGCAGCCTCCGCCGCCCGCCGCGCCGGCGCAGGTGCAGCTCGGGTCTTTCAATCTGCAGAACGCTTCGCTTCCCGAAGTGATCGACACCCTGGCGCGCCAGTTGAAGATCAATTATCAGCTCGACCCCGCCGTCAAGGGCGGCGTGACGCTCAACACCTATGGCGACGCACGCTCCATCGACGCGCGCAACCTGCTCGACCAGATCCTGCGCATCAACGACGCAGCCATGGTGCAGGAAGGCGACATCTATCGCATCGTGCCGCTGAAAACCATCAGCCGCCAGCCGCTGCGTCCGCAGCGCATCGAAAACGCGCGCGACATTCCTGAAGACGATCAGACCATGCTCAATCTGATCTATTTGAAATACGTCTCGGTGGACGAGCTGATGAAGGTCATGAAGGAATTCATCGGCGAAAACGCCGTGGCCTATCCGTATGAGCCGGCCAATCTTCTGTTCCTGCTGGACAGCCGCCGCAACATGCGCCGCACCATGGAACTGATCGCGCTGTTCGACAGCGACATTTTCGCCAAGCAGCGCGTGCGCCTGTTCGATGTGAAAAACAGCCGGCCTTCGGATCTGGTGAAGGATCTTGAGAGCGTGCTGAAATCCATCTCGCTCGATTCGAAGTCGGGCACGGTGAAGTTTCTACCGGTGGACCGCATCAGCACGCTGATCGCGGTGGCTCCCAATCCCGGCGTGTTCGACACGATTGAAGAGTGGCTCAAAAAGCTCGATGTGCCGGTGAAAGCGGCGGCTGGCGGAGCCATGGAGATGTTCGTCTACCGCGTCAAATACGGACGTTCGGATTGTCTTTCGATGGCGCTCGGGCAGTTGTTTGGAATTCCGACCGCCGGGGGCTACGGTGGAATGGGCGGCGGTTATCCCATGGCGGGTTATGGCGGCGGCTACGGTGGCATGGCCGGCGGCTACGGCGGTGGATATGGCGGCGCTTACGGCGGCGGCTACGGCGGTGGATATGGCGGCGGTTACGGCGGCGGCTTTTCCGGCTACGGGAATCCCGGCGGCTACGGCAACGCGAACAGCTTCAACGGATCCTTCGGCGGGGCGGCGTCCTGCGGAGGCGGCGGATTCGCCACCAGCATGGGCGGATACGGCGCGCCTGGCGGATTCGGCTACCCCTCTTTCGGCGGATACTCCGCGCAAGCCCCGTCTTCTCCCATCGGCGCATCGAGCCCCATCGGCGCCACCGGTCAGCCTCTTCCGGCCGCCACGGCGTCGAATCAGTCCAGCCAGCCGGCTCAGAATCAACCGCGCATCGTTCCCAATCCGCTCGACAACGCGCTGATCATTCAGGCCGACGCGCAGACGCTGCAGAGCATTTTGAAGATTCTCAAGGAACTGGACGTGCCTCCGCGCCAGATCCTGCTCGAGGCGAAAATTTTCGAGGTCGACCTGACCGATAATTTCGCTCTCGGCGTCAGCGCCAAAATGCAGGCCAAGACCACTTCAGCGGCGCGCAAGTGGACCGCGGGCCTTGATGCCTCCGGCCTGGGGAGCTTCAACATCGGGACGCTGGTCGACAGCGGCCGCGAACTGCTCACCGAGTTGAGCCTCAACGAAAACCGCAACCACGTCCACATGCTCTCCGAGCCCAGCCTGATCGCCACCGACAGCATTCCCGCTTCGATCAACGTCGGCACGCAGGTCCCGGTCTCCACCGGCTCCACCGTCATCCCCACCGGGGGCGGAACAGTCACCACCCAAAATGTTTCCTCGCAAAACACCGGCGTGACCCTCGACGTCAGTGCCCGCGTCAACCCCAGCGGCATCGTGACCCTGATCGTCGGCCAGCAGGTCAGCGGGATCGACAACAGCGTCGCGAGTTCCTCCGCTCTGACGCCCGCCTTCGCGCAGCAGGTGGTCCAGACCCAGATCACGCTGCAGGACGGCGACACCATCGCGATCGGCGGAACTATTAAAGATGTTGTGACCGATCAGATGAGCGGCATCCCCGGCCTGATCCGCCTGCCCTGGATCGGCGGCCTCTTCGGGAACAAGACCAAGAGCCACCAGCGCAGCGAGTTGATCATGTTTATGACTCCGCACGTGATTTACGACGAGACCAGCCTGCTCGAAGCGAGTGACGAATTGAAGACGCGCGTCAAGCTGTTGCGCCGCGCGATTCGCGGCATGTAACGGATCGACTCCGATATTTCTCCATTCAGGTACAAAGCCGCTCCGTTCGGCCCCGGAATCCGTCCGTTCGCTGGTCTCCCTTGACGGTTGCGGACGTAACGTGGTCGAATAAGGGCAGTGTGCTAGGGGGCCTTCGGGATTCTTCCGAAGGCGCAACTATAAATTTTTGCTTGACTTGGGCTATCTCAGGGTGGTATCAATAACTGACTGCGTCCAGGGTGTAACAGAAGGCAGTTTCGTTGCGGCATTCATGACCGTGAATCCCGCGAGCACATAGTGATCGAAAGAGAAGTCAAAAGAGCAATGAGCTTAGTAGTAAAGCGGTCGAGCGGAGATCAGCCAAAAGGAGCGCGGGGCGGCAACGTTCGCGCGATCAATGTGAAGTCGGCTGGAGGGAAGCTCGGGTCCTTTGGTCAGAGCCTAATAAGGACGAACCAGGGGATCGCAGATTGAGGCTCAGGTTGAAAAAGAGAACTTCCATCAATTCAATTCCAAGAACTCACAAGGAGAAGGAAATGGCAGATTTTCGCAAATTGTTTTATGCGCTAGCCATGGTAGCCATGATTGTCGGGCTTTCCATTCCGGCGAGCGCGCAGAGCGGAGCAGTTACCTGCAACGCGTTCACGACGCCGACGCTGGCTCGCGCTGAAGGTTACGCGGAACTCGTCGGTGACTACATTATGCAGTGCGCCGGCGGTACGCCGACACCTCCGGGACAGGCTGTCCCGTCGGTGAACGTAACCGTGTTTTTGAGTACCAATGTCACCAGCAAGCTGACGGCCAGCTCGTCCAGCGTTTTCGACGAAGCCCTGCTGTTGGTTGACGAACCGAACTCGCAGACCAATCCGACGCGTCCGGTTCTGAACTGTGGCAATTTCTCGCTCGCCACTTTCAACGGCGCTCCGGATAACGGCCCGTCGGGCCCTGGTGTGTGCGAAATCGTAGCGCCGTCGTCCAACACGGCGACCTTCCCTGGCTTGTCGAATCCCGCCGCGACGTATGACGGGACTCCCGGCGTGCAGGGCGCGTCCACGAACGGCAATGGCAACTTCGGCTTTATCTGTGACGGCGCGAACAACGCGGCCTTCCCGGGCAATCAGCCGACGGGCGGTGGCGCGTTTGTGAACCCGGCCGGCAAGGACCCTGGCTTCGACCAGTATGGTTGCGGCCGTCCGAATGTGTTCCAGGGCCGTCTCGGCACCGCGCAGAATACCGGTCAGAACAGCATCGTTGTGTTCGCCGGCGTTCCGTTCGATCCTCCGGGTACGGTAACCACCCGCACGCTCCGCATCACCAACGTCCGTGCGGACGCCGAATTCCTCGGCGTGACCTCCACCTTCACGCAGACCGCGATCCTGATGAGCGTGTCCTTCACGGGCACCACGTTCGTTCAGGTCAACAACTTCTCCGGTCAGCAGTTGACGGTGGCGACGGTTCTCCGTGGCCTCTCGGTTCTCAGCGACGGCAAGGGCGATGTTGCGGTTCCGCAGCTCGGCTTCCTGCAGTGCCTGAGTGAAAATCCGAAGCTCTTCGCGGGTACGGCGACGACGGGCGACAACCGCACCGACGGTTACGCTCAGCCGCAGGTCACCTTCGTCGAAGGCTTCCAGAACGCATGGAAGACCAAGAACGTATCCTTCCTGCAGACCAACGTTGTCCCGAATACGGGCGGCACGGTCGGTAACGGAACGTTCTCGTTGGGCGCCACGCAGTATCTGGGCACGATCAACTATCCTGGCGATCTGGCTCAGAACGCGACCGGTTCCAACTACAACACGGAAAGCGGATGGGAATGGGTTGCGACTGGCGCCGGCCAGGCTCTGGGAAGCGCTCAGCAGGTCCCGAACCCGAACCCGCCGACGGCTGTTGGT
>JAIQFJ010000269.1 GCA_020073325.1 Terriglobia bacterium
GTTACGCGTTGGTTACGGGAGCCTATTGGGGTTTCACCATCACCGACGGCGCACTCCGGATGCTGGTTGTCCTGCACTTCTACCAACTTGGCTACGACAGCATTTCGATCGCGTTCCTCTTCCTGTTCTATGAGTTCTTTGGGATCGTAACGAATCTCTGTGCCGGCGGACGCGGCGCTTGAGTGAACGGACGAGTGGAACGGTTTCGAGACGACCAGAGTCGAAATCGCATGCTTGAAAATCAACTGCTCCTGATTGTTCGATTCCAGGATGACGGAGTACTTGTCGAAACTCTTGATTCTGCCGGAGAGTTTCACCCCACTCATTAAATAGATGGTGAGGAAAGTCTTGTCTTTGCGCGCGTTGTTTAAAAATGCTTCTTGTATGTTTTGCGCCTGCTTTTCCATGAAGCGTCCTTCCTTTGCCCCACGGGGCGCCCGCACGCCCGCCCCGGCCGGGCGAGTTGATTCTTCCTCATCATACCTTAACCATTTAGCCCTTGACGGGATTGTCACGGAAAAATTGTCAACGCGGCGTGTTGTGAATACGTCTTCTAAACGTTGCCGCGTCCCCAATGGAGTTACTTGCTTCCGCTTGTGCTGGCGGTGGCCCTGATCAAGCTGTGGCTGATTCCGGCCGGCGCGAGCTTTTGGGTGGACGAAACGGTCACAGCGTTTGTAGTCCATCAGGGCGGCGAAGACGCGTCGCTTGCGGTGGCGCCACAGGTCCCGAAATCGATTTACTACGGAGTGGCGCGCATGGCGGACGGACTATTCGGGACCTCGGAGTTCGGCTACCGCATCCCGTCGATGCTGGCGGCGGCGCTGGCGCTATTCCTGATCGGGCGGCTGGCGGCTCGGCTGATCCATCCTGATGCGGCCTGGTTTGCGATCTTCGCCTGTCTTTCGCTGAAGGGAGTCAACGCGGAGGCCACCGATGCGCGGCCGTACGCGTTGGGATTCTGCGTCGCGGCGGCGAGTTTCCTGTTCCTGGTCCGGTGGCTCGACGGGAATCGATGGCTGGACGCGGCGCTTTTCGTCGCGATGGCGACGCTTCTGTGGCGCGTGCATCTGATTTTCTGGCCGATCTATCTGGTCCTCTGTCTTTATGCGTTGATCCGCCGGGTGCGCGGCGAAACGGAAGTTTCGTGGCTACGCGTGCTGGGCGCTTTCGCGCTGGTCGGAATCGCTCTGTTACCGGTGGCGATGGACGCGATCGCGCTGAATCGCGGCGCGGGCGACCACGTGATTGTGGATCTGCCACGCTTTCATGATCTGACCGCGTCGCTCAAAGGAGCCCTGATCGGGAGCTGTGCGATGGCGGGCGTTTTTATCTGGATGATCGCGGGGCAGAAGAGCGAAGACGGAAAGATTTCGTCGACTGCGGCCGTTCTCGCGCTCGGGTGGTGGCTGGTCCAGCCCGCGTCGCTGTTCGCGTATTCGCGCTTCACCGGAAACAGCTTGTTCGTCGGACGCTATCTTTCGATCGGGCTGCCGGGCGCGGCGCTGGCCGGGACGCTGCTCGCGGGGTGGTTTCTCCCGGCGCGTTTCTGGAAACCGGCTGCGCTCGTGTTGGGGCTCGGGGCATTGTACGTGTTACGGCATGGGGCCGGGCAGCAGGATTCCGACTGGCGCGGAGCTTCCGCCAGCATTGCGCGGTATTCGCCGGAAACGCCGGTGATCTGTCCCAGCCCATTCATTGAAGCGAAGGCACCGGAGTGGTCGCCAGGGTATCACCTGCCGGGATTTTTGTACGCGCATCTGGCGACCTATCCGGTGCGGGGCCGGATTTTTCTGTTTCCCTATCGCAAGTCGGCGGCGGCGGAGCGATACGCGGCGAAGTTGTCGCGCGAGACGCTGCCGGCCTCGGGGCGCTTTGTGATTTACGGCGGCGCTTACAATACGCACGTGTGGCGGAACTGGTTTCGCGAGCGTCCGGAATTCGCCGGTTGGAACGAACGGAGCCTGGGACAGTTCGGCGACGTCGATGCCGTTGTGTTCGAGCGGCGCCCGGCCATTCTTCCGGCGCGTTCGGAGCGATAGCGAGGACACCTTGCACTTCTACATATGATCGTGTATATGTAGAAGCGCAACCTATGCGCCCTAAATCCGATCTGCCGCAAGGCACACTCGACCTGCTGATCCTGAAGATCGTCGCGCTGGGTCCGGTGCACGGCTACGCGATCACGCAGAGGCTGCAGCAGGTCTCGCGCGATGTGGTGCAGGTGCCGCAGGGGTCGCTGTATCCGGCGCTGCACCGGCTGGAGAGCCGCGGGCTGCTGGCGGCGGACTGGAAGGAGACGGAAACGGGCCGCGAAGCGAAGTTTTATCGCCTGACGCGCAAGGGCCGCGCGCAGCTCGAATCGGAAACAGCGAGCTGGCAGAGGCTGGCGTCGGCCGTGGGGCTGATTCTGCGGCTTTCCGAGGAGGGCGAATGAGCCGGCGCGAGGACGATCTCGAAAAAGAGGTCCGCTTTCACCTGGAGCAACACATCGCGGACCTGATCGCCCAGGGGCACGACCCGGCGGAGGCGCGCCGGCTGGCTCGTATCGAACTCGGCGGCGAGGAGCAGGTGAAGGAAGCCTGTCGCGAGGTTCGCTCGACGCGCTGGCTGGAGGATTTTTCACGGGACGTCCGCTATGCGCTGCGGACGCTTCGGCAGAAACCGGGTTTTGCGGCGGTCGCGCTGATGACGCTCGCGCTTGGGACGGGCGCGACCACCGCGATGTTCACGCTGATCGACGGAGTGCTGCTCAGGCCGTTTCCTTACCGCGATCCGCACCGTTTGGTGCTGCTTCGCGAAAAGACGGACTGGGCGACCGCGTTCGGCGACCTGTGGTCTTTCTCTTACCCGAATTATCTCGATTGCAAGCGCGAGGTGCGGGCGCTCGATTTGACGGCGTGGACCGTCATGCGCGGAACCATCAGCGCCCCGGGCGCGGCGGCGTACGCAAACGGTGTCGCGGTTTCCGCGGAACTCTTTCCGATGCTGGGCGTGAAGCTCGCATTGGGCCGCGCGTTTCTCCCCGCCGAAGACCGCAGCGGCGCGGCGCCGGTCGCCATTCTGAGTTTCGAGACATGGCAGCGGCACTTCGGCGGAGACGCGGCGGCGATCGGCGCGCCATTCGTCTTCGACGGCCGGACGTATACCGTGGTCGGCGTCACGCCGGCCGGATTCCGCTTCGATGACGACGAGCCTGCTCTTTATACACCGATCGGCCAGGCCGATTCGCGGCGTATGCAGAATCGCGAGGGGCACGGGTTCCAGGTGTGGGCGCGGCTGCGCGCGGGTGCGACGATCGAGCAGGCGCGGACCGAATTGGCGGTGGTGGGGAAACGGCTGGCGGAACAATATCCGAAGTCGAACCACGGGCGCACGTTCATCGCGGAGCCGCTGCGTCCCGACGTCGGCGACGCGCGGGAGACGCTGTGGCTCCTGCTGGGCGCGGTCGGCCTGGTTCTGCTGATCGCATGTACGAATGTCGCGAGCCTTTTGCTTGCCCGCGCCGTTTCCCGCGAGCGAGAGCTCGCGATGCGCGTCGCGCTGGGGGCAAGCCGGTCGCGGCTGGTTCGCCAATGCCTGACGGAAAGCGCCGTGCTGGCGATCGGTGGAGGAATCGCGGGAGCACTGCTGGCATGGGCCGTGGTTCGGCCCTTCGTGACATTCTGGCCCGGCGGACTGCCGCGCGCCGAACAAGTGCATCTCGACTGGCGCGTGATGCTGTTTGCGCTGGCGCTTTCGCTCGCGAGTGGACTGTTATTCGGCATCGCGCCGGCTCTGCGAGCTCCGTCACGCGAGCTGGAGCCGGCGTTGCGCGCCGCATCGCGATCCGTCGCGGGAGGCTCGCGGAGGCTGCATGGAATTTTCGTCGCGTCGGAGATCGCGCTGGCGGTGGTGCTGTTGGTGTCGGCAGGAATGCTGGCTCGAACGATGCTGCGGTTGTCCTCTCTCGATCCGGGCGTCAACATTCACAACGTTCTGACGGCGCGGACCGCGCTGTCTCCGGCGACGCTTGCGAATCCGGATCGCACCCGCGCCGCCTGGGACGATCTGCTCGACCGCGCGCGCCGCGTGCCGGGTGTCGAGGCGATTGCGATGGTCGATACGGTCCCGATGCGCGAAGGGTCGAATCAAATCGGCTATGCGCTCAGCGCCGCTCCGGTGCCCGAAGACAAGCAGCCGATGGTGCTGGCCAACAGTGTCACGCCGGATTATCTGAAGGTGACCGGCATCCCGTTGCGCAGCGGCCGTTTTCTTAACGAGCAGGATCGCAAGGGGACCCAATCGGTCGCCGTGATCGATGAAGTCATGGCGCGGGAGGCGTTTCCGGGCGAAGATCCGGTCGGCAAGCACATCTGGATCGGCATCGGACAGGATCCTGTCACTGTGGTCGGTGTGCTTGGACACGTCCGGCAATGGGGGCTTGCCGGCGACGATCAATCGAAGGTACGCGCACAGCTTTATTACCCGTTCGCGCAGGTGCCGGACGAGCTGGTGCGGCGCTGGTCGACGCTGATGTCGATCGCGGTGCGGACCAGCGGAGATCCGCTGCTGCTGGTCGAGCCATTGCGCCGCGAAATCCGCGGGGCGACGGGCGATCAGGTGTTGTATGAGGTGCGGACGCTGGAACAGCTTGCCCAAAGCTCGCTGGCGCGTCAGCGATTCCTGCTGCTGCTGTTCGGCGCGTTTGCGGGACTGGCGCTGCTGCTGGCGTGCGTCGGAATTTACGGCGTGCTGGCATAGCTGACGGGTCGGCGCGTTCCCGAAATCGGTGTGCGGATCGCGCTGGGCGCCTCGGGCGGCGAGGTAATGTGGATGATCCTGCGGCAGAGTCTCGCCATGATTCTTGCGGGAATCGTGGCGGGCGTCGCTGCCGCGGTTGCAGCCGTGCGAGTGTTGGAACGGCTGGTGACGGGAATGCAGCCGGCCGGCGTGTCGACCTTCGCCATGATGATCTGCTTGCTGGTGGCGGCGGCCATGCTCGCCAGTTTCGTGCCCGCACGACGGGCCAGCCGGATCGATCCGGTCAGGGCTTTGCGGCAGGAGTAGTCCGCGCGCGCCGCGCTTCATAGGCTTTCAGGTGCGTGTAGACGATCTGCAACAGCGGAAGGTCGAGCTTCGATCCGCGCTCGATCAGGTCGCCGATGATGTGATCCGCCTCCACCGGCGAATTGCTTTCGACATCGCGCAGCATCGAGGCGTTGAGCGGCGATCCGGCGGCGGTGAGCATCGCACGCGTGCGGTCGAGAAACGCCGCGCGTGGTTCGACTCCTGACAACGCCGCGACGGAGCGGCATTCTTCGAGCAATGCGAGCGCGAATTCCGCGCCGCCGGGGGCCGCGGTGATGTCGCCCATGGTCGCGCGCAACAGGCAAGTGCAGCCGGCGAGGGTCGCCAGGAAAACCCATTTTTCCCACATATCGGCCATCACGGTTCCGCTGGGGTAGGCTGTGAAACGGGCGCCATCCATTTCGGCGGCGATCGTTTTGACGCGGTCCGAACGCGATCCGTCGCGTTCGCCGAAGCCGAGTGTGTGGGCGTTGTTGAGATGCACGATTTCGCGCTTTTCATTGAGCGTCGCCCCGATCACGCACTGGCCGCCGAGCACGCGGTCGCGTCCGAAGCGCCGGTCGAGCGCGTCGAGATGGCGCATCCCGTTCAACAGAGGCACGATCGCCGTAGAGGCGCCTACGGCCGGAGCGAAGGAGTCAATCGCGCTGTCGAGATCGTAAGCTTTCGAGCTGAGGAGAACGAGGTCGAACGTCTGCGCGAGATTCTCCGCGAGCACGGTTTTCGGCGTCGCGATGGTGACGTCGCCCAGCGGACTGCGGATCACCAGGCCTGATTCCGCCAGTTCCGCCGCCCTGCGCGGACGCACCAGAAAGGTCACATCGCGGCCCGCCTCGGCGAGCCGTCCTCCGAAATATCCGCCGACCGCGCCGGCTCCCACAACTAAAGTTCGCATCAGGCGGGCCTCTTGAACGAAAGTATCTTCGCTGTGAAGATCTGCACCGGCTCGCCGTTCTGATTGAGCGTCGTATTGCGCACTTTGACGATTCCCTGATTGGGCTTCGAACGCGACGGAATGATCCCGATCACTTCGCAATCGACATGCAGCGTATCGCCGGGGCGCGTCGGGCGCGGCCATTCGAGTTCGCCGCCGAGGCCGACGGTGCCGGAGGCGAAAGGAATGCCGCTGGTCGCGATCAGGCGCATGGTGACGGCGGCCGTGTGCCAGCCGCTGGCGGCGAGACCGCGAAAAATGCTCGCCTGCGCGGCGGCCTCGTCGAGATGAAAGGCCTGCGGATCGTAGTGCGACGCGAAGGTCTTGATCTCCTGTTCTTCCATGCGGTAGGTGCCGGTGGTGGCACGAAGGCCGACGTGAAGATCGTCGAGGTAGAGGGCCGTCATCGGGAGCGCTTTTCCTTTCGTAGTGCGGGTTTCTTCGCGGACCGGGGCGCGAGGTCGTGGTCGATGTATTGATAAAGATGCTGCTCGGCGCGGCGCAGAGCGTCGTCGGAGCGGTCCAGGCGGCTGATCATCAACGCGCCTTCGAGCGTCGCGATGATCAGGGTCGCCACGGTCTTGGGGTCGGTGCCGGCGGAGACCTCACCGCGCTCGATCGCCTCCCGGACCAAGGACTCGATCCGGCGGGTCCAGCCTCGCAACGCTTTGCTGACGCGCTCGCGAAGCAGCGGATTGCCGTCGTCGGAGTCGATCGCGTAATTCAGGATCGGACAGCCGCCGGGCACGGGCGACCGGTATTCGATGAAATTCGCGATGAGCTGCTTCAGCCGCTCGACGCCGGCGGACTCGGGATCGATATGCTCCATGCGCGCGCGGCGTGCAACGGTCCAGTTGTAATCGAACGCCTCGGCGGCCAGTTCTTCCTTGGAAGTGAAGTGACGATAGATGCCGCCCTTTTTAAGTCCCGTCTTTTCCATCAGATAGGCAAGTGACGCGCCTTCGTAGCCGCGCTGGTTGAACATCGCCGCCGCAGCTTCGACAATCTTTTGCCGGGTTTGGTCGCCCTTGGCCATCTTTGTATTTTCCTGCATCATACCACCTTTGAGATGCGATTTGCGACCGATCGGTTTCTTTTGTGAGACCGTTCGGTCTCTTCTGGCATCTAAGCGGGCAAATGACGAAAAGGAACACAGAACGGAAGCTGGCGGCGGCGGTCGTAGCTTCCGGGCTCGCGCTGTGGGCGCAGGATCCTCTGCGCTATTCCGTGCCGACGCCGCGTCCGATCAATCCGGCGGAATCGACGACGAATCCCAGCGCGATCGCCACGCAGCGGCAGAATCCTTATTTAGGAAGCGTGCCGGAAAAGGCGACGGGCGCGACGATCGAGTTAACGTTGCGCGCAGCAATCGAGCGCGGTCTGCGCTATAACCTAGGCCTGGTCGAATCGAACCAGGCCAGCGCCGATGTTCGCGCGGCGCGGCTTCGTGCGCTGGCGTTGCTGCTGCCGCAAATTTCGGGGCGCGGACGCCAGGGGTTCGAGAATCTGAGCCTGCGCGAAATCGGGTTGAGGGCGATCCCGGGTGTCGGTCCGCTGCCGCCGACCACGGGAAATTTTGCCTATCAGGACGCACGCGTCGCGTTATCGCAGACGGTCTACGACGCGCAGCTTCGTCATGAATACCGCTCGCAAAAAGAAGCGGAGCAGGCCTCGCTGCTGACGGCGAAGGATTCGCGGGACGTCGTCGTGTTCGCGGCCGGCGCGGCGTACATGCAGGCGATCGCAAGCGCGGCGCGGGTCGAAACGGCCAAAGCACAGGTCGCCTCCGCCGCGGAACTCGACCAGCAGACGGCGAGCCGTGTGAAGTCCGAAGTTTCACCGGAGATCGATTCGCTGCGCGCGCAGGTCGAACGGCAGGCCGCCGGGCAGCGCTTGGCGGACGCTGAGAATCAGCTCGAAAAAGACAAGCTCACGCTTGGACGGATTATTGGTTTCGGGGTCGATCAGAAATTTGCGCTGGCTGATTCGCTGTCTCATCGCGCGCTTGCAGCGCTCACCAGCGCAAGCGCGACGGAAGAAGCGTTACGCACGCGCGCCGATCTGGCAAGCGCCGAAGCGAGCCTGCGTTCCGCCGAATCGTCGTTGCGCGCGGAAAGAGCCCAGCGCCTGCCGGTGGTCACTTTCGCGGCGGATTACGGGGGCGGCGGATCAAACCTGGGGAATTTCAATCAGCTCTATTCGATCTCGGGCAATGTCACGGTTCCGCTTTACACGGGCGGCCGGATTCGCGCAGATATCGAGCAGGCGCGCGCCGAGCTGGAGCGCCGGCGCGCCGAATACGAGGACTTGAAGGGCCGCGTCGCATACGACGTTCGTGTGGCGTGGCTCGACGTGGCGGCGTCGGAGTCGAGCGTTCAGGTTGCGGGGCGCAACAAAGCTCTGGCCGAGCGGGCGCTGGTGGAATCGCAGGATCGCTACACGAACGGCGTGACGAATTTCCTGGAAGTCGTCCAAGGGCGCGAGGCGGTCGCGATCGCGGAAGACAACTACACCGCTAGCTTGTATTCGCTCGACGTGGCGAAAATCGCGCTGGCGCGGGCCATGGGATCGGCGGAAACACGGATCGCGGAATTACTGGGAGGCAAGTGAGATGGATACCGAAGTCCTGGAAGTACGTGACGCGCAGGTTCGCGAAGAGGAAAAGCGGGAGCCGGAAACGAAGCGATCCTCGCGCTGGATTTTCCTGCTGGCCGCTGTGGCGATCGCGGCGGCTGTGACGCTGTGGTGGCTGGATACGCGGCGCTTTGAAAGCACCGACGACGCGCAGATCGAAGGACACCTCAACACGATCAGCTCGCGCATCAGCGGCACAGTGACGTACGTGAATCCCAAAGTCGAGAACAATCAGTTTGTCGAAGCCGGGACGCTGCTGGTTTCGCTCGACCCGAGCGATTACCAGGCGGATCTGGAGCGTGCGCGCGCGAACCTGGAGACACGTCGCGCCGAGGCGCAGTCCGCTCAGGTCACGATCCCGATCGTCGACCGCGGCGCGTTCGGGCAGCTTCGTTCAGCGGAGGCCGCGAAAGAGCAGGCGCTGGCGGCGGTAAGCGCGGAGCAGGCGAACCTTGCCGCTGCGCAACACAAGCTCGAAATGGATCAGGCGATCTTCGCGCGGGCCGAGCGCGACCGCGTGCGCTATGAGGCGCTGGTTTCGAAGCACGAAATTTCGCGCTCCGATTACGATGCGCGTCAGACTGAGGCTGCGGCC
>JAIQFJ010000270.1 GCA_020073325.1 Terriglobia bacterium
AAGTTTGCGAAGACGTTCAGGTCGGTGGTGAGCGTTTCGCGATCGTTCATATCGTCGGAATATTTTCCGGCCCAGAAAAACGTTTTTCCCGGCACGCGTTCCAGACCTTCCAGGTCGATGCCGCGATCGGACAGCAGCCGGGTGTCTTCGGCGGCGAAATCGTCGCCCACCACGCCCACCAGCCGCGCCTTGGTGAAAAAGCTTGCGGCCAGCGAAATATAGGTCGCCGCACCGCCCAGCATCCGGTCCACGCGTCCATGCGGCGTTTCGACGCCGTCATACGCGACACTGCCCACAACGACAAGAGACATTTCCTCATTGTAGGAGATGCCGATAACATGGAAGGAGTGACACACTGGCTGATTCACTGGATCGCGCGCAATCTGTCCGATCTCGTCGTGTTCACGGGAATCCTGTTGATTCAGGCGATCGGACTGCGCTGGCTGCTGCGGAGTTCCGCGGCGCATGCGTCGCGCAGGACTCGGGTTCTGATTCTCGCGGCGGGTGCTGTAT
This sequence comes from Terriglobia bacterium, assembly GCA_020073325.1. Classification (GTDB taxonomy): domain Bacteria; phylum Acidobacteriota; class Terriglobia; order Bryobacterales; family Bryobacteraceae; genus Palsa-187. The sequence continues at coordinate 514 of JAIQFJ010000270.1, forward strand.
CGTTGGCGGCCATCGTATTCGGCTTCCTGCTGAAATTTTTCCGTGTCGCGCGTTTGCTTTCCCCGTGGTGGAGCAGTTGGGGCCGCGGCGCGATTTTCGGGTGGGCGTTTACGTCCATTCTTCTGGTGATCGCCCTGGCGATCACGCGCCTGCTGCCCCACTCGCGAGAACATAGCCCTGCGCGGCGCCGCTTCCTGCGCGCCACGAATTATGCGCTGTTGGGCGCGCCCGCCGCGGCGATGGGCTACGGAGTTTTCATCGAACGAAAAAATCTCCGGATGCGCGAACAATCCATCGCGATTCCAGGACTGCATCCCGATCTCGACGGATTGAAGCTGGTGCAGTTGACCGATATTCATCTCAGCACGTTTCTTCCCGAGGAGGTGCTGGCGCGCGCGGTCGATCTGGCCAATGAAACGCGCGCCCACGTCGCGCTGGTGACGGGCGACTTGATTTCGTTCCAAGGCGATCCGCTGGATACGTGCCTGAAGCACCTGGCCCGGCTGCGCGCCGATGCCGGGATTTTCGGCTGTCTGGGCAATCACGAAATTTACGCCGGAACCGAGCGCTACACCACCGAAGCGGGTGCGCGGCTGGGGATGCGATTCCTCAGAAGCAAATCGGCGGAGCTGCGGTTCGGCAACGCGAAACTGAACCTTGCCGGGGTCGATTATCAGCACCTGGGCAGGCCGTATCTGACGGGCGCCGAAGAGATGATCCGGCCGGATGCGCTGAATCTGCTGATGTCGCACAACCCCGACGTGTTTCCGGTCGCCGCCGAGCAGGGGTGGGACGTGACGCTTGCCGGGCACACCCACGGCGGGCAGATCAGCGTCGAGATTCTGCATCAGAACATGAGCATTGCGCGCTTCTTCACGCCATATGTCGATGGATTGTATCGACAGGGCTCCGCGTCGATCTTCGTATCGCGCGGCATCGGGACCATCGGGTTGCCCGCGCGTCTGGGAGCGCCTCCCGAGGTCGCGCTGGTTACCCTGTGCCGCATCTGATTCTCAGCGATATTCACGCCAATCTCGAGGCGCTCGAAGCGGTGCTGGCCGACGCCGAAGGGAAGTACGACCGCATTCTGTGCCTGGGCGATCTGGTCGGGTATGGGGCGGATCCGAATGCGGTGGCCGATTGGGCGCGCCAAAATGTCGCGGCGATCGTGCGCGGCAATCATGATAAAGACTGCTCCAGCCGCGATTCGCTGGAGCATTATCGCCCGCTGGCGATCGCCTCGGCGGCGTGGACGCGCGCGCATTTGACGGAGCAGAGCGTGACGTATCTTCAGGCGCTTCCCCGCGGCCCGCTGCGGTATGAGGATTTCGACCTGGTGCACGGGTCGCCGGTGGATGAGGATGAATATCTGCTTGCGGCGTCCGACGTGAATCCTCTGCTACCGTATCTGGGCGCCCAGGCGACCTTTTTCGGGCATACGCATGTGCAGGGAGGTTTTCTGCTGGCGCGCGGCGGCGTGAAGAACATCGTTCCGCGGGCGGCGCTCGAACTGGAACCGGATTATTTTTACCTGCTGAATCCGGGAGCCGTGGGGCAGCCAAGGGACGGCGACCCTCGCGCGGCGTACATTTTGTACTGGCCGGCGGAGCGGATGGTGGAGTATCGGCGCGTGAAGTACGACGTCGAAAAGGCCGCGGGCAAGATTCGGCAATCGGGGTTGCCGGCGCCTCTGGCGGATCGGCTGTCGATGGGCGTTTAACATTCCGGCGCGCTGCGCGTCGTAGAATGGTTCTTCGGATGTCTTCTTTAGACGGTAAGCTGCCGTCGTCCTCGGTCCCCAAGGTGGTGGTCGCGACGACGGTGGCGCTTTCCTTTATCAGCTTCTGGCGTGGCGCTTCCATTGTCCTGAGCGACCTTGCTTCGTCCGCGTTCTATGCGGGCGGAGCAGCGGAACAGGCCATCGGGAAATCGGCGCCCTGGTTCGTGCTGGGCGTCATGCTGTTCAGCTTCGCGGTGCGCAGCGTGTACATGGAAAGCTGCAGCATGTTCGTGCGCGGCGGCGTGTACGTCGTGGTGCACGACAGCATGGGACCCGTTGCAGCCAAGCTCTCTGTATCCGCTCTGGTTTTCGATTACATCCTGACCGGCCCCATCAGCGTTGTCAGCGCCGGCCAATACCTGGCTGCGCTGCTCAACGAGATCAGCAGCCTGATCCATCAAAACGTCCATATCGAGCCCGACACGTTCGCCGCCGGATTTGCGGTTCTCATCACGATCTACTTCTGGTGGACGAATATCAAGGGCGTTCACGAATCGAGCGGCAAGGCGCTGCGGATCATGCAGATCACGACCGTGATGGTGGTGATGCTGCTGATCTGGTGCCCGTTGACGATCTTTCTAAAAGGCCGCTGGACGTTTCCACCGGCGCCAGTGGCATCGAATCTTACGTTCGCCAAGGACGCACAGGGATGGTTCGCGGGCACGTTCTGGCTGCAGATTCCGATTGTCGCGATCATCATTGCGTTCGGTCACTCGCTGCTTTCGATGAGCGGATTCGAGACGCTGGCGCAGGTCTATCGCGAAATCTCCTATCCGAAACTGAAGAATCTCAAGATTACGGCGAACATCGTTTGCTGGTACGCGGTTTTCTGCACGGGCGTCGTGACGGTTTTCGCGGGGATGATCATTCCGGACCAGGAGCGGGCAAAGCACTTCGACAACCTGATTGGCGGTCTGGCGATGAATTTGAGCGGGCCGTACCTGGTGCGGCTCGGCTTTCACATCTTCGTTGTCTTCGTCGGCGGGCTGATTCTGGCGGGTGCGGTCAATACGTCGATCATCGGAGCGAACGGTGTGCTGAATCGAGTCGCGGAGGACGGCGTGCTGCTGCCATGGTTTCGCAAGCCGCACCGGACCTACGGCACGACGTATCGGGTGATCAATCTGATCGTGCTGCTGCAGATCGCGACGATTATCGGCAGCCGCGGCGACATGACGGTGCTGGCGGAAGCCTACGCGTTCGGCGTGGTGTGGAGCTTCTTCATGAAGGCCCTGGGCGTCCTTGTGCTGCGCTATCAGAGAACCGATCAGGAATACAAAGCGCCGCTGAACTTCCGGCTGGCCGGAAGAGAGATTCCGGTCGGGTTGGGCCTCACGACGGTCGTTCTAGGCTTTGTCGCTCTGGCCAATTTGTTCTCCAAGCAGATCGCTACACGCTACGGAATCGCCTTCACTGTGGTCTTTTTCATCCTGTTCACGATTTCCGAGCGCATCAATCTGCGGCGCAAGCAAGTCGAGAAAAAAGGACTGGAGCAGTTCAACCTGGATCATCAGTCGCAGATTTCGACCAGCCTGCATGCGCGTCCGGGCAGCGTGCTGGTCGCCGTGCGCGACTATCACCGCATGGAGCACCTGAAGCGCGTGCTCGACAAGACCAATCTGCGCCGTCACGACATCGTCGTGATGACGGTGCGTCCGATCTCCACCGGCGCCGGCGAATACGACCTTTCCGACGCGCAGATCTTCAGCGATTACGAGAAAGAACTGTTCAGCCACGTGGTCGAAATGGCGGAGAAAGCGGGCAAGCCGGTGGAACTGCTGGTGGTCCCCGCGGTGAATCCGTTCGACGCGCTGGCGCAGGCGGCGAACAATCTGCGCGCGTCGCGACTGGTGACGGGGGTCAGCGCGCGGATGGAATCGGACGAGCTGGCGCGGCGCATCGGCCTGGCATGGGAAGCGCAGCCGGAGCCGCGGCATCCGTTTTCGCTCGAAGTGATCAGCCCGGACCGGCCCTCGATTTACGTGAACCTCGGCCCGCACCCGCCGCGGCTATGGCCTGAGGACGTCGACCTGCTGCACGACCTGTGGCTCAAGCTGAGCCAGTCTGAAGCGCTCGGATCGAAACTGCATCATCGCGATGTGGTCGGTGTGGCGCTGCGGCGATTGCAGAAAGATTTGTCGGACGACGGGCGCGAGACCGTGATCGCGGAAGTATCGAAGGAACTGCGCAAAGAGTAGCGGCCGCCAGCCGGCGTATCCGTTACTTTTTCTTTTTCTTCGAGTCCACGGGTGGATCGGCGGCCGCGACGGCAGCCTCGCCATCTGCGGCGCTATCGACGGCGACAGCCCCATCGACCGCGACCGCGGCGCCTGAAAGTCCAGCCGCTTCCAATTCCTTCAGCCGCGCCAGTTCCTTTTTCGTCGGCGGCGCCTGTTCGTTCCGATAATCATGGTCGCTGTAACACGTGCGGCAGCGCACTTTGGCCGCAGCCCCGTTCATCAGAGACACGATCGAGTGGTTCGTCAGCCGGCGGCATTTGACGCAAAAATCGTCGATGACGTCGCCGAGTCGCAAATCCGGCATAGACTCTAGCGAGTATATAACAATAGTGCAGTGAAATTGCGAGCGATCTTCGTTACTTGTGCGCTGATCGCGGCGGCTTGCTCGCGGACGAAGCATTCAGCCTCGTCGGAGAAGGCCGATCCAGTGCGGATCACGCAATTCTACGCATCGCCTCGGAACCCGCCTCAAGTCGAGAAAACGCTGGTGTGCTACGGAGTGGCGAACGCGCGCGAGGTGCGGCTAGACCCTCCGGTGGAGCGATTGTGGCCGTCCATCGCGCGATGCTTCGATTTCGTCCCGGCGCAGGAAACGAAGTTCACGCTGATCGCCGCCAACGGCAACGCGCAGGTGACGCAATCGATCGACATTGTCCCCGGGCCGCCGGCGGTGAAGCTGATCGAAGTTTCGATCAACAAGATCGAGGCCGAGCCCGGTGAACAGATTACGGTGTGCTACAAGGCGAAGAACGCCGTCGATGTCGAGGTGCGGCCGGGGCGCTGGCTCAATCCTCACACGATGGACCTCGGCTGCGTCTCGGACCGGCCGCAGAAAAATACGACTTACGTCGTGCGCGTCACAGGCGCGGGCGGCGACCTGGATACGGAAAAAGTGACCGTGAAGATCAAATGAAGCATCCTCTGTTCGATCGCCGCGAGGAAAAAATCCTGCGCGGCCTAAGCACGCCCGCGAAAGTCCAGCGCTTTCTCGATCGCGAAATCGGCTACAACACGGAGCCCAACGGCCATACCTGCTTTTCGCCCCGCATGGTGCTGCGCGAAGGCGTCGCCCATTGCATGGAAGGCGCACTGGTGGCGGCCGCGGCATTGCGGATGATCGGGCATCCGCCGCTTCTGGTCGACCTCGAAGCCGTGCGCGATACCGATCACGTGCTGGCTGTTTATCGCGCCGGCGGGTTTTGGGGGTCGGTGGCGAAGTCCGATTACAGCGGCCTTCGTTCGCGCGAGCCGGTGTACCGGACCATCCGCGAACTGGTGATGTCCTACTTCGAGCATTACTACAATCCCGCGGGCGAAAAAACGCTGCGTGCGTATTCGCGCCCGGTGAACCTGTCGCGCTTCGACCGGATCGGCTGGGCGACGCGCGAAGGCGACGTGTGGGAGATTCCGAATCATCTGTGCGACATCCCGCACACGAAGATTCTGGATCGCAGCATGGAGCGCCGGCTGGCGCGCATGGATGAGCGGCTGTACAAAGCCGGTCGATTGGGCGGAGCGGTATAGTCTTTCTTATGCCCGACATCCTTACAGAAGTGCGCGACCGTGTTGCGACGCTGACCTTGAATCGTCCCGACAAGCTGAATGCTCTCGGTCCCGACCTGATCAGTGGATAGATCGCCGCATTGAAGGAGTGGAGCCGCGATCCCGAGGTGGGCGCCATTGTGGTGACGGGCGCGGGTCGCGCGTTTTGCGCCGGCGGCGACGTTTCGGCCATGGGCAAGGCGGACGATGCGACGCTCGAACAGAAAGTGGACCGGTTGCGCGCGGCGCAGGAATTTTCCTGGCTGCTGTACAACTCGCCCAAAGTGACGATCGCGGCGGTGAACGGGCATGCGGTGGGCGCGGGGCTCGGGATTGCGCTGTCGTGCGACCTGCGGATCGCCTCGAGCGCGGCGAAATTCGGCACGGCCTATGCGAAGGTCGGCTTCGGCGGCGATTTCGGGACCACCTGGCTGCTGGCGCGCTACGCAGGTGCGCCGAAGGCGAAAGAATTATTCTTCCTGGCGGAAAATATCGACGCGGCGGAGGCGCAGCGGATCGGGTTGGTGAATCGTGTGCTGGAGCCGGAAAGACTCATGGCCGAAGCGGCGGAGCTCGCCAGCCGCATCGCGCACGGTCCGCTGACCAGCTACCGCTACATGAAGGCCAATGTGAACCTGGCACAGTCGGTCGATTTTCGAACGATGCTCGATCGGGAGGCGGAAACACACACGCGCTGCGGCTTCACCGACGATCATCGCGAGGGCGTCGGTGCGTTCCTGGAAAAGCGCGCGGCGAAGTTTACGGGACGTTAGAATCCGAACCCCGGCCTGAAGGCCAGTTCGCCGCTCCCTGTGGTCGCGGTTCATTCACAGCGGATTACGTGAGATGCCGACAATGAACCGCGACCACAGGGAGCGGCGAGGGCCGACACTTTTCCGGCGAGCCCGTAAGGGCTAGGCCGCGAATTCGAGCTGTTTGGCTTCGAAATTCGTGTAAAGACGCACGCCGAGCGAGAGCGGCTCAATGCTGCAGCCGTCTTCGGGAAGCAGCAGCGTAAGCGCGACACGATTCTGCAGCCGTCCGAGCATGCCCAGTCCGGCATCGTCGATGCGGCGGAGCGCGGAGAGGTCCAGTTCCATTTCCGTCACGCCCGTGCCCAGGATGGACGACAGATGCCGTGAAAACTCCGTAACGTCGCAGATCTCATCCGCGAGGCCGGCGGTCAGAGTCGATTCGAGAATCTGGATCGAGCAGCGATTGCCGTGAATGAATTCTACGATTCGGTACATGGCTTGAGCATAACCGGGAATCGCCTTTGATACAATACCGCGTAGTAGTCCTGTATTAGTACATCTGAGACGCAGTATGGCGAAATTCCTCAAGTCGAGCAAAGCGTTAAGCGATGCTCTGAAATTTCACAAAGTTTCCATTCCGAAACTTTCAGAGGCGACCGGCGTGGCGCAAAGCACGCTGTGGGCCTGCAAGTACGGACGGCGCAGGATCAACGCGCAGCAGGCGGCGGCGATCGCCAAGCATTTCGCGATGGAGGGCGCGCGGCGCAGCGAATTCATGGCGGCGGTGACCAACCCGGCCGCAAGCGAAGTGGTTCGCGAAAAAACGCTGCGCGAGCGGCTGGCGTCGGCCAATGCGAGCCTGAGCGTCGACTGGCTCGATTACGAACCGTTTTCGGACGGCAAGAATCGTTTCGTCGATCAGTTCCTGGGGCGTTTTTTCCAGCTCAGCGGCGTCGAGCGGGCGCGGCCGAGAGGTTTTCCCGCAGCCAGCATGCGCGACCGTCGCGAAAAACTTCTGGCGGGCGAAACCGATATCGCGGTGAATCTGCTGTGCAGCCTGCCGCGCTTGAAACTGCTCGCGTTTTTTCTGTTTCCCATGCGCCTCTCGATCTCCGCTGTGATTCCGGCGCGTTTCGCGCACCGCCGCAACGAGGTGCAGGACAAATTGCTCGGGAGAAGGCCCGCCGGCAATCTGCGCCTGATCGTCGCGGATTGGGAAGTCGGTTTCGACCACGCGACGCGCGTGATGGGTTTATCGGCCGACGTGCTCACGCCGATCGACGACTGGGACCGGTCAAAATTGAGAGAAGCGTTCGAGGAGCTGGCCAAAACGCATGCCGATCCGGATGGTCCCGTGCCGGTGGTCCTGGCCGACGAAATCATTTCGCTCAGTATCCTGGGCCGGATGAAAGACCGCGCGGCGCTGGTCTTTCCGCTGTCGACCAAGCGCAACCTGCGCAGCTCCGAGAGCCGGCGCGAAGTTCCCGAATACCGGCTGGGACTTGCCATCGACAGGCAGGCTCGCGAACTGGCCGATTATCTGGACGAAGCGCTGAAGTTTTATCTGTTGACCGATACGGAGCTACTGGCCACCAGCTACGCGAAGCTGTTCAACGATCTGACGGATTTCGTGAAGAACGCGATTCAGTGGCAATCGGCCGATGTGCTCGATCGCGGCGGCGAGCCGACGGAACTGGTTCGCGAAACACTGGCGCGCGATTTTGCCCGTTACGCGCTGCGGCTGGAGCGCGACGGGGTGGAGAGCTATCACGACCAATATCTTCCGTGGCGAAATATTCTGCGCCGCGCGCTGCAGCTTGTTTATCAGAATCAGGCTCGCGACCGGCTGCGGATCCGGCGGCATGTGGAGGCTTTGCTGCACGACACGATTGGCCGGGGCGAGAGTCCGCGGGCGCTGTCGGATTCGCAGTGGTCGCTGATCGTGCCGGCGCTCGAGCAGGAGTTCGACCTCGATCTCGGCTCCGAAGCGAATCCGAAGACGCTTGAAGGAATCGTCTCGCGCGTGCAGACGGTCATGCTGCGGACCAGCGACGGCGCGACATCGGAGGTCACGGTGATTCCGGCGCGCGAGGTGCATGAGGCGGTGGTCGCGGAATTGTTTCAGAGCTTCGCCGATGAGATGACGCGCAGGAAAACCCCGATCGACGAACTGCCGAGGGAGCCGAAGCCGGAGAGTCCGGTGCTGCTGGCGGTGCTGCACGGGCAATTCATCGGATGCGTGCAGGTGGAGCGGCTCGATCAGAACACAGCCCGGC
>JAIQFJ010000271.1 GCA_020073325.1 Terriglobia bacterium
CGTAGGTATCTTCGATGATCGTCGGAAAAACTTTGAACCGGGGATCGGCCGCCGCGTTCGACACAAGCGACACCGGAGCCAGATGCTCCGCCACCCAGCCCGTCAATCCTTCGCCCATCTTGATGCGCATGCTGCCGACTTCAGCCGAATGCGGCACCAGCGACGCGCGTAGGACAAACTCTCCCGTTCCTTCCTCCACCAGATAAACCAGGCAGGCGTCGCAGCCCGTCACCTGCGCGGTTAAACCCAGGATTTCGCCCAACATCTCTTCGAGCGAAAGCTCCGAACTGACAATGCGGCTGACGCGCCGCAGAATAGAAACATCCGTATCAGCAAAGTCGATCGAATCCATCACCGTCATGCTCTAGAGCGTAAAGCCGATCGTCTTTGGGGTCCAATCAAAACTTCTTATAGGGGGTATTGCGTTCGTTTACGTTCCAACTGATTGAAAAATCTGTGGCGCTCGGCGACCGGGCGGTATAATGACCACGTATGCGAACCGAATGGGTAGCCAAGCGTTCCGAGGACCATATCCGCACGCAGATTCACTACGCGCGAAAAGGCCAGATCACCGAAGAAATGCAGTACGTCGCCAGGCGCGAACGCATCGCGCCGGAGCTGGTCCGCGACGAAGTCGCGCGCGGACGCATGATCATTCCCGCCAACCTTCATCACGTCAATCTGGAACCGATGTGCATCGGCGTCAACTCGTTGTGCAAGGTGAACGCGAATATCGGAAATTCGTCGACCACTTCGAATATCGATGAGGAACTCGAAAAGCTGCGCTACTCCGTCAAGTACGGCGCCGACACCGTGATGGATCTTTCCACCGGCGGCGACATTCCGCGCATCCGCCAGGCCATCATCAACGCTTCGCCCGTGCCCATCGGCACCGTGCCGATCTATGAAGCCCTCGCGCGTGTCCGCCGCGTCGAGGATCTGAACATCAACGTGATGCTCGAAGTGATCGAGGAGCAGGCCGAGCAGGGCGTCGATTACATGACCATCCACGCCGGGGTCCTGGTGCAATACGTCCCGCTCACCACCGGCCGAGTCACTGGAATCGTCAGCCGCGGCGGGGCCATCTTAGCCGAATGGATGGTGAAAAACCATCGCCAGAACTTCCTGTACGAGCACTTTGAAGACATCTGCAAGATTTTCCAGAAGCACGACGTGACGTTCTCGCTCGGTGACGGCCTGCGTCCCGGCTCCATCGCCGACGCCAGCGACCGCGCGCAGTTCGCCGAGCTCGAAACACTGGGTGAACTGACGAAAATCGCCTGGAAGCACGACGTGCAGGTGATGATCGAAGGTCCTGGCCACATCCCGATGGACCAGATCCAGATGCAGGTCGAAAAAGAAAACAAGATCTGCCAGGAAGCTCCGTTCTACACGCTCGGCCCGCTGGTCACCGACTTTGCACCCGGCTTCGACCACATCACCAGCGCGATCGGCGCCGCGATGATCGGCTGGTACGGCGCGTCGATGCTGTGTTACGTCACGCCCAAAGAACACCTCGGCCTGCCGAATCGCGAAGACGTGAAGCAGGGGCTCATTGCTTACAAGATCGCTGCGCACGCCGCCGATATTGCCCGGCATCGCCCGGGCGCCCAGGATCGCGACGACGAACTCTCGCGCGCTCGATTCAAGTTCGACTGGAAAAAGCAGTTCGCCTTGGCCCTCGATCCCGAAACCGCGCAGGCGTATCACGACGAGACGCTTCCTGAAGAAGGATTCAAGGACGCCGCGTTCTGCTCGATGTGCGGGCCGAAGTTCTGCTCCATGAATCACTCGGTAAAGACCCAGGAGTTCACCGAGGCGGACGCGGAAGCGGTCCTGAGCCAGATCGCCAACGCACGCTGATTTTTCGTAAAAAGCCCGGCCTGACGGCCAGGGCTGTCAGACGCGCCCGCCAGGGCGGGGTTCACATCGAAGTATTATGGCAAGTACTGCCATGAAGAATCCACGTCTTCGATTGCTCCCGATCCTTGTCGCGATCGCGCTGCCGCTGGCGGCAGCCTCCAGGGAAACCGCGCTCGACCGCTACGTCCACGCCCCCGACCCGAGCTTCAAGTTCGAGCTCGCCAATACCATCAAAGGCGAAGGCTACACGGCTTACGTGCTCGACCTCACCTCTCAAACCTGGAAGCCCCCCGTCGAGGCCGACCGCAGCGTCTGGAAGCACTGGCTCACCGTCGTCAAGCCGGACCACGTCAATTACTCGACCGGTTTTCTCTACATCACCGGCGGATCGAATAAAGACAAGGCTCCCACCAAGGTCGACGACCTGATCACCGATCTCGCGCTCACCACCAACACCGTGGTCGCCGAGCTGCGCATGGTCCCCAATCAACCCCTCACCTTCCCCGACGGCGCCAAGCCCAACATGGTCGAGGACGAGTTCATCGCCTACACCTGGGATAAATTCCTGCGCACCGGCAACGACATCTGGCCCGCCCGCCTCCCCATGACCAAAGCCGCCGTGCGAGCCATGGACGCCATCACCGCCTTCATGAAAACGCAGGACACCAAGGTCGACACCTACATGGTCGCCGGCGGATCGAAGCGCGGCTGGACCACCTGGACCACCGCCGCCGTCGACAAGCGTGTCGTCGCGATCGCACCCATGGTGATCGATCTCCTCAACGTCGAGCCCTCGTTCGATCATCACTACCGCGCCTACGGATTCTTTTCGCCTGCCGTGAAAGATTACGAAAATCTGGGAATCATGAACTGGACCGGCACCAGGCAATATCGCGCGCTCATGAAGATCGTCGAGCCCTACGAATATCGCGACCGCCTCACCATGCCGAAATACATCGTCAACGCCGCGGGCGATCAGTATTTTCTGCCCGATTCCTCGCGCTACTACCTCGATGATCTGAAGGGCGAAAAATACATCCGCTACGTCGAGAACACCGATCATTCCCTGAAAAATTCCGACGCGCGCAGCGGAGTGGTCGCCTTCTACGACGCCTTCCTCCGCAAACAGGCTCGGCCGAAGTTCTTCTGGAAGTTCGAAGACGACGGGTCCATCAAAGTGACCACGGCCACGAAGCCGGCCGAAGTAAAACTCTGGCAGGCGACCAATTCCGACGCCCGCGATTTCCGTCTCGCAAAGATCGGGCCTGCCTACAAATCCACCGTCCTCGACGAACAGAAAGACGGCATCTACATCGGCAAGCCGGTCAAACCTGAAAAAGGCTGGACCGCCTATTTCATCGAATTGACGTTCCCCAACGGCGGAAAATATCCTTTTAAATTCTCCACCGCCGTGCGCGTGAACCCGGACACGTTGCCGTTCGAATCGCCGAAGCTGACTCCGCCTGCCGCCGCGCAGAACCAGTAACCGCCGCCCGGGCGCGTAACCGAATCGCGCAGCCGCGGTATCCTCAGCGTGCGGGATATTCGCTACGCCCTTCGTACGCTCAGCCGCAGCCCCGGCCTGAGCCTCGCCGCGATCCTCGTCCTTGCCCTCGGCATCGGAGCCAACTCCGCCATCTTCACCGTCGTCCGCGCCGTCCTGCTCGCTCCCCTGCCCTATCGCGACCCGGACCGCCTCGTGCGACTGTACGAACGCGATGTCGTCGGCACCAGCCCCTTCAACGTCGCCTCGGCGGCAAATTTTTACGACTGGCAGCGCGACGCCACCAGCTTCGAGTCGATGGGCTACTGGGGCGATTGGCAGACCAGCCTCACTCCTTCCGACGGAGGCCTGCCCGAAACGCTCGACGCCGCGATCTGCGATGCCGGCTTCTTTCCGACCCTCGGCGTCCAGCCCCAGCTTGGCCGCGTCTTCCGCCCCGAGGACGATCGCAAGGACGCGCCACTCGTTGCCATCATCAGCGATTCGCTGTGGCGCCGCCGTTTCGGCACGAACCCCTCCGTGATCGGCTCGATCGTGCGGCTCTACAGCCAGACTTACACGATCATCGGCGTCATGCCGCCGCAGTTCGATTTCCCGACCGCCGCCACTTCCGTCTGGTTCACCGTGAGCGCCCATCTCGATCCCTCCTTCCGCGTGAACCGCGGGAATCACCGCTTCAGCGTCGTTGCGCGGCTCAAACCCGGCGTCTCGATCGAGCAGGCGCGCTCCGAGGTCGACCAGATCGCCCGCCGCATTCATGACCAGAACCCCAATAGCGTTACGGGCCGCGGAGCCAATGTCGCATCGCTCGCCGAGCGGCGCGTATCGGGCGTGCGCCCGATGCTGCTCGTGCTCTTCGGAGCCGTCGCCTGCGTGCTCCTGATCGCCTGCGTCAATGTGACGAATCTGCTGCTCGCGCGAGCCATGGCGGCTCGCCGCGAAGCCGCCGTACGAGTCGCGCTCGGGGCCAGCCGAGTCCGCATCGCGCGTCAGTTCCTTGCCGAAAGCCTGATTCTCTCCGTCGGAGGTGCCGCCCTCGGCACGATTCTCGCGGCTTTCGGAACCGGCATGCTCATCAAAATGGCCGGAGCGATTCCGCGCATTGAAACCGTGCACGTCGACCTCAGCGTCCTCGTCTTCACCGCGGCGCTTGCGATGATCACCGGAATCGCCGCCGGCCTGGTGCCCGCCTTCACGTCGTCGCGGACCACCCTGACCTCGGCGATGCAGGACTCAAGCCGTTCCTCCACCGCCAGCCGCGGCCGCCGCGTATTTCGCGACGCCATGATCGCCGTCGAAGTCGCACTCTCGCTGGTGCTTCTCGTCGGCGCAGGACTCATGCTGAAGAGCTTCGAGAAGCTTCGCACAGTGGACGCCGGGTTCCGCCCCGATCACCTGCTGACGATCCGCTTCTCGCTCCCCGCCCAGCGCTACACCGCGCCCGCACAGCTCACCGGGTTCTACACCGAAGTGCTCGATCGCGTCCGCGCGATGCCGGGAATACAGGCTGCGGGACTCGTCACCGTTGCGCCGCTTGGCGGCCACTGGTCGGATGAGGTCTTCACCATCGACGGACAACCGCCGCTCCCGCCCGGCCAATTTCTCGACGCGGTCATCCGCACCGCCGATCCCGGATATTTTCAGGCGGCCGGCATCCCTCTCAAAAAGGGCCGCGCCTTCACCGCCGCCGAACGCCTCGACGCCGATAAAGCCATCGTCACCGAAACGTTCGTCTCGCGCTTTCTTCCCCACGAGGACCCCCTCGGCAAGCGCATCCGCTTCAGCCCGAAACGATCCTTCGAAATCGTTGGCGTCGTGGGCGACACGCGCCAGAACCTCGCCGCGGCGCCCGAGCCCATGATGTACTTCCCGGTCTTCCGTGGCACCGACAACCTCTCGACGCTCGTCGTGCGGGCCTCGGGCGATCCCAACCTGCTCTCGCTGCCGGTCCAGAAAGTCATGCGTACGATCGACCCCGACCTTCCCGCCGTCACCGTCCGCACTATCGACGAGCTGATGTTCGGCGCCACCCAGCAGAATCGCTTCGGCCTGACGCTCATCGCGCTTTTCGCCGCGCTCGCCGTCGTCCTCGCGTCGATCGGATTATACGGAGTCCTGGCCTACGCGGTCAGCCAGCGCACCAACGAACTCGGCGTGCGAATCGCGCTGGGCGCGGGAAGCTCCGCGATTGCAAGGCTCGTCGTGTGGCAAGGATTCAAGCCGGCGCTGTTGGGAATCGCCGCAGGAATCGCCGGAGGCATCGGCGCCACCCGGCTGCTCCAGTCGATGCTCTACCAGGTCAGCCCCACGGACCCTTTCATCATGACGCTGGTGGTCGTGCTGCTGCTCGTCATCTCGATCGCGGCATGTTTGATCCCGGCTCTCCGCGCCACCCGCATCGATCCCGTCATCGCGCTACGAGCCGAGTGAATCAGCCATCGTGGGGCCGGTCGAAAGACCGGCAAGCCGGCAGCCATGCCGGCTTCTGCAAGGCCGAGACAGCCGGTTCTACAACCGGCTCGCCGGTCTTTCGACCAGCCCCACAAAAAGCCAGGAACCGGCTAAGACTTCCGGATCGACGCCGCCGCGATTTGCGCGATGTCCATCAACTTCGGCGGAGCATCCGACACCGCCGCCAGCGCATCCCGGAACATCGTATTGCAGAACGGACAAGCCGCGCCCACCACCTGCGCTCCCGTCGCGACCAGTTCCTTTGCCCGGTTATGGCTCACGCGATCGCCGTGCTCCTCGCCCAGAAACGCCAATCCCCCGCCGGCGCCGCAGCAAAAACTCCTCTCCCTGGCCCGGGGAGGATCCACCACCTCGCCCGCCAGCCCGGCAACTGTCCGAGGCTCCTCAAACACCCCGCGATATCGTCCCAGATAGCACGGATCGTGAAACACCACCTTCTGCGGATCCGCCGCCTTCGGCAGCTTATCGATGTGCCGAGCCATAAATTCGCTGTGATGCTCGATCTCGGGCGCCTCGCCGAATTCTTTCCAGTCCTTCGAAATCGTCCGCACGCAATGCGGACAGATCGAAACGATCTTCTTCACCCTCGAAGCCTTCAGCGTTTCCAGATTCTGTTCCGCCAGCTGTTGGAACACCAGATCGTTCCCCAGCCGCCGCGCCGGATCGCCCGTGCACTTTTCTTTTTTTAAGACACCGAACGTCGTCCCCAGATGCCGCATCACGCTCGCAAACGACGCGATGATCTCGCGACCCTGCGGATCGTACCCGCCCATGCACCCGAGCCACAAACAATATTCCTGCGTCCCGTCGAAGATCGGAAATTCCTGTTTCGCGATGAACTTCTCGCGCTCGCTCGAGGCGAACCCCAGCGCATTGCCATTCCGCTCCAACGCCAGAAACAGCTTCGTCCCGTAATCGTCTTCCCACTTGCCCGTATTCACCGCGCCGCGACGCAGCCCGATGATCACCGGCAGATGCTCGATTCCCACCGGGCACTGATACTCGCAGGCCCCGCACGTCGTACACTGAAACGCCGCTTCCTGCGACACGTGGACCCCGTAGGAATCCGCCAGCAGCGGCTCCTCGCTCTTAGGACCGAACTCGTTCAGGTACCCGCGCACCCCCAGGATCACCTTTTTCGGATCCAGCACTTTGCCGGTATTGACCGCCGGGCAATGCTGCGAACAGCGCCCGCATTCGACGCACGAATACGCCTGCAGCGCGACAATCTTGGTCAGGTCTTTCCCTGTATCGAGCCCGAAATCCTCATCGCCCACCAGCGGAGGAATATGGCTGAACTCCCCGCGCGACAAAAACACCGTCACCGGACTCAGCACCAGGTGCAAGTGCTTGGTATGCGGAATCAGCGGCATGAACGCCAGCAGCGCCAGCGTATGCGCCCACCACAGCGGCTTTTCCTGCTGCGGGAAAAATGGCACCAGGATGAACGTCACCATCAGCGCGAAGATCAATCCCGCGATGATCCCGGATTCCTTCGACAACTCCCCCAGCCAGCGCGGCCGTACAAAAAATCGCCGCACGAACAATCCGAAAATCGAAATCGCCACCAGTACGCCGAACGCCGCCGCGAATTTCCTGTACGCGTCCCCGAACATGTTGTCGAGAATCGGAAACCCGAGCCCCGTCGCGAAATGATTCAGCGTGATCAGTCCGAAAATGCAAAATCCCCAGAATACAAACGCGTGCGCCAGCCCCGGCGCCGGCCGCTCTTTAATGACCTTCGCCTGGCACAGCACTTCCCAGAAGAAATCCCACACGCGTTTTCCGATCGGCGCGATCGAAAAATCCGGATCCGCTTTCGCCTCTTCAATCCGCACCAGCACACGCCGGAATCGCAGCCAGAATCCCGTGCCCGACGCAATCAGCGCGACGGCGAAAATCACCTTTTCCAAGACCGAGAAAGACATGTTTAAGCGAATACTTTAACACGCCGTCCGAGACGCGACAGTGAAGCGGCGCGTCCGCTAAAATAACCACGTGCGTCATCTCATCTCCGGAGCCGCCGGCTTCATCGGCTCCCATCTGTGCGACCGCCTGATCGCCGCCGGCGACACCGTCGTCGCCCTCGATAATCTGATCACCGGCTCGCGCCGAAACATCGCCCACCTCGCCGATCATCCCCAGTTCGAATTTGTGGAGGCCGATGCGACCCGTCCCATCGCCGTCGAAGGCCACTTCGATCACGTCTGGCACCTCGCCTCTCTCGCGAGCCCCAAGGAATATCTCGCGCACCCGATCGAGACGCTCGAATCCGGCTCCACCGCGACCCGCAACATGCTCGACGTCGCCCGCCGCGAGCACGCGCGCTTCCTCCTCACCTCGACCTCGGAATGCTACGGCGATCCTCTCGAACATCCGCAAGTCGAAACGTATTGGGGCAACGTCAACCCGGTCGGCCTGCGCTCCTGCTACGACGAAAGCAAGCGCTACGCCGAGGCCATGACCATGGCGTATCACCGTACCCACGGCGTCCGCACCAACATCGCGCGAATCTTTAACACCTATGGACCCCGCATGGCCCTCGACGACGGCCGCGTCGTCCCCGCATTTCTGGACCAGGTCCTGCGCGGCCTTCCGCTCACCGTCTTCGGCGACGGCAGCCAGACCCGCAGCTTCTGCTACGTCAGCGACCTGGTCGACGGCCTGAGCCGCCTCAGCAACTGCGATGAGCGCTATCCCGTGAACCTCGGCAATCCCCAGGAGCTCACCATTCTCGAATTCGCCGAGCGTATCCTCCGCCTCATGGGCTCCGGCCTTCCGATCGTCCACGAGCCGCTGCCCTCCGACGATCCGCGCAAGCGCCGCCCCGACATCACCAAGGCGAAAACGCTCCTCGCCTGGCAGCCGGTCGTGACCCTCGAAGACGGCTTGCGAGAGACCGTCGAATATTTCAAAGGCGTCGTCGTCGCCAAAGCGTGATGAATCCTTATATGGAACAGGCGATCCGCCTGGCGATCGAAAACGTGCGCGCGAATCGCGGTGGACCCTTCGCCGCCCTCGTCGTCCGCGACGCTCGCGTCATCGCCACCGGAACCAATCAGGTCACCACCGCCAACGACCCCACAGCGCACGCCGAAATCGTCGCCATCCGCGCCGCCTGCGCCGAGCTGCGTTCTTTTCAACTCGACGCCTGCGATCTCTACACCACCTGCGAGCCGTGCCCCATGTGCCTCGGCGCGATCTATTGGGC
>JAIQFJ010000272.1 GCA_020073325.1 Terriglobia bacterium
TCGGACGTGTTTTTGTATACGCGGGAAACGAACCAGGATTTTCCAAATTTCTACTCGGCGAACGCGAAGCCGGCGGGCGGCGCCCGTGTGACGGATGCGAATCCGCAGCAGAAAGATTTCGCCTGGACCAAGGGAGTGCGGCTGATCGACTACACCAGCGACAAGGGCGATAAGCTACAGGGCGCGCTGTATCTGCCGGCGAATTATCAGCCGGGCAAGACATATCCGATGATCACGTACATCTACGAAAAGCTGTCGCAGGGCGCGAACACCTATCCGGCGCCCGGATATAACGGCTTCAGCATTTCGGTGTACACCAGCAACGGTTACGCGGTGCTGACGCCGGACATCGTTTATAAGGTGAACGATCCGGGAATGTCGGCGGTGTGGTGCCTGGTGCCCGCGGTGAAGGCTGCGGTGGCGACGGGCGTGGTGGATCCGAAGCGCGTCGCGCTGCACGGGCATTCGTGGGGCGGATACCAGACGTCGTTCACGGTGACGCAGACGAACATTTTCCACGCGGCGATCGCGGGGGCGCCGCTGACGGACATGATCGCGATGTACAACGCGGTGTATTGGAACACGGGCACGTCGAATCAGCCGATTTTCGAGAGCAGCCAGGGGCGATTCACGTCGGGTCCCTGGGATAACCTCGAGGCGTATCAGCGGAACTCGCCGGTGTATCACGCGAAGAATGTCCAGACGCCGCTGGTGATTCTGCATAACGATAAAGACGGCGCGGTGGATTGGACGCAGGGGATCGAGTATTTCAACACGCTGCGCCGGTTGGGTAAGCCGGTGGTCATGCTGCAGTATAAGGGCGAAAATCACGGGCTGCGGAAGCCGGAGAACATGAAGGACTACACGGTCCGCATGAAGGAGTTCTTCGATTATCAGTTGAACGACCGGCAGCCGCCGAAGTGGTGGACCGAAGGAGTGCCGCTGCTGAAGCAGAAGGACGAGGTGGAGGAACGGACGAAGGCGACCACGTCGACGGGCGGGCAGAATTGATCGCGGTCGTTTTCTCAAATCGACAGAAGCCGGTTTGACAACCGGCTTGCCGCTGTGGCCAGCGGCCCCACGGGGGTTGTCGAATGGGTGGCGGGTTAGAATAGAAGTTCACCCCATGAGCGCTGAAGCAAATGTTTTGGCGGTTCCCTCGAACCGCATGCGGAGCGGTTTGTTCGCGCTCGTCCTGTATTGCGTCGGACATTTCTTTATCGACATGTACTCGGGCGCGATGGGGGCGTTTCAGCCGATCCTGCTGCAAAAGCTGCATTTTTCGCTGGCCGAGGCGGGGATTCTGGGCGGGATCATCGTGTTTTCCGGATCCTTCGTGCAGCCGGTGTACGGGTACCTTTCGGATCGTTTTCACTCCAGAATGTTTTCGGTGCTGGCGCCGGCGGTGGCGGGGATTTTCATTTCGTGCCTGGGATTCGCGCCGAATTTCCAGATTGCGGCGATGCTGATTTTCATCGGCGGTGCGGGAATCGCGTCGTTCCATCCGCAGGCTTCGGCGCGGGCGACGCTCGGGATCGAATCGAATCGCGGGCGCTGGATGGCGGTGTATATCAGCGCGGGATCGCTCGGCCTCGCGGCGGGGCCGTCGTTTTTCACGTCGATCGCGCAGGGGCTCGGGATCGGGCGAAGCTGGCTGGCCGCGTTTCCAGGGATCCTGGTCACGGTGGTGATGTTCATCTGCATGCGCGGGCCGGACCGGCCGGAGCCGCATGCCTACCAGAGCTTCGACCTGGCTCCACTGAAGGCGGTGAAGGGACCGCTGACACTGCTCGCGCTGCTGGTGCTGCTGCGGAGCGGAATCCAGATCGTGTTCGGACAATTCCTTCCGCTGTACCTGATTCGCGAGCGCGGGTTCGAGCTGACCACGGCGGCGTATGCGCTGTCGATGTTCCAGGTGGCGGGCGCGCTGGGCGGATTCGCGGGCGGTCATTTGACGGATCGCTTTGGCGGGCGGCAGGTGATTTTATGGTCGACGATCGGGTCGATTCCGCTGCTGGCGATGTTTTTTTTCACGCACGGGCTGACGTCGATGATCGGCCTGTGGGTGGGCGGACTGGTGCTGTTGTGCACGGTTCCGGTGAACGTGCTGATGGGCCAGGAACTGGCTCCCAAGGCGGCGGGAACCGTGAGCGCGCTGATGATGGGATTCGCGTGGGGGCTGGGCGGATTGATTTTTGTTCCGGCGATCGGGGCATTGTCGGACCGGCTGACGATGCAGACGACCATGAGTTCGATGATTGTGTTTCCAGCGATCGGAATTTTTCTGGCGCTGAAGCTGCCCCGCCATTTGCATCGGGGAACCGCTTGATCCGTGGCTAACGCGATTTGTCTTTTGAGCGGAGGACTGGATTCCTCCACCTGCCTCGGCGTGGCGCGGCGCCAAGGGTATGAGTGCTACGCGCTGTCGTTCGACTACGGGCAGAGGCATCGCGTCGAGCTGGAATCGGCGGCTCGGGTGGCGAAATTTTTCGGCGCACGGGAGCATCGGACCATCAAGATCGATCTGCGGGCGTTCGGCGGCAGCGCGCTGACGGACGATATCGAAGTTCCGAAGAGCGGGCTGAGCGAGGGGATTCCGGTCACTTACGTCCCGGCTCGCAACACGATTTTTTTGTCGATGGCGATGGCGTGGGCGGAAGTGCTGGAATCGTCCGACATATTTATCGGCGTGAACGCGATCGATTATTCCGGGTATCCGGATTGCCGTCCGGAGTTCATCGCGGCGTTCGAGGCGATGGCGAATCTGGCGACAAAGGCGGCGGTGGAGGGGCGCACGAAATTGCGGATTCACACGCCGCTCGGTCAGTTGAATAAAGCGGGGATCGTCAAGCTGGCGGTCGAGGTCGGGCTCGATTTTTCGCTGACGCATAGTTGTTACGATCCCGATGCAAGCGGCCGGCCTTGCGGCCGCTGCGATTCGTGCATTTTGCGGCGCAAAGGATTCGAAGAGGCGGGAGTTGTGGATCCGCTCGAATGAAAATCGCGGAGATCTTTTATTCGCTGCAGGGCGAGGGAACGCTCGTCGGAGTGCCGAGTGTGTTCATTCGCGCGAGCGGCTGCAATCTGCGATGCCGGTGGTGCGATACGCCGTACACGTCGTGGAATCCGGAGGGGCGGGAGATGTCTGTCGGCGAGATCGTCGCGGCGGCTCGCGGATACGGAGCGAGGCATGCGGTGGTGACGGGCGGAGAGCCGATGCTGTTCGAGGAAACCGGGGAGCTGACGCGGGCTCTCGATATGCATGTCACGATCGAAACGGCGGGGACAGTCTTTCGCAACGTGAAGTGCGACTTGATGAGCATCAGTCCGAAGCTCGGGAATTCGACGCCGGAGGGCTCGTTTCAGGCGCAGCATGAGCGGCTGCGGTATCAGCCAGACGTGTTGCGAAAGCTGATGAGCGCGTACGAGTATCAGTTGAAGTTCGTGGTCTGTTCCGAGGCGGATTTGAGTGAGATCGCGGGGCTGCTTGAGGAGACGGGCGCCGATCGGGGACGCGTGTTGCTGATGGCTGAGGGGACTTCAGCGTCGACGATTCACGAGCGCGCTTTGTGGATCGCGGAGGTGTGCAAGCGCGAGGGGTTTCGGTATAGTCCCCGGCTGCATGTCGATTTGTGGGGGGATCGGCGGGGAGTGTAAGGCCGCCGTGGCGCCGAGACCAGTCTCGACGCGGCCCGCACGAGTGACGATGCTGAAAAAATCGAACCCCCGCCCTAACGGGCGCAGCTGTATCGACAGCCCTGGACGTGAGGCCGGGGTTCCGCTTTGCTTTTCAGCAACGTCACTGGTAGTGGCGTGTCTACGATCGAGCGCGCTGCACGACGTCCACGGTGCGATGCGGTCCAGGCGTCGAGACGAGTCTCGACGCTGCATGCACGAGTGCGTGCGTCACACCCGCTACCGATGGCGGCAGCGCGCGACGGCGTCGTTCCAGCCGGCGACTAATTCTTTACGGCGGGCGGAGGACATCGCCGGTTCGAAGACGCGTTCGGATTTCCAGAATTTCTCCAGATCCGCGGTGCTTTTGTAGAATCCCGTGGCGAGGCCCGCGAGATATGCGGCGCCGAGGGCCGTCGTTTCGATATCGGCGGGGCGCACGATGGGGCAGCCCAGAATGTCGGCCTGGAACTGCATGAGGAAATTATTCGCGGTCGCGCCGCCGTCGACGCGAAGTTCCTTCAGCTTCTGGCCGCTGTCGGCCTCCATCGCTTCCACCAGATCGCGCGTTTGATAGGCGATGCTTTCGAGCGTCGCGCGAACCAGGCGGGCGCGGTCGGTGCCGGCAGTAATGCCGCTGACAATTCCGCGCGCGGAAGAATCCCAGTGCGGCGCGCCGAGTCCGACGAATGCGGGGACGACGTACGCTCCTCCAGTGTCAGGGACGGAAGACGCGAGCGCATCGGTTTCGGCGCTGTTCGAGATGATTTTCAATTTGTCGCGCAGCCATTGGACGGCGGCTCCGGCGATGAAGACGCTGCCCTCGACGGCGAATTGCGGGGATGCGTCGGGCGAAGCGGCCCGGGTCGCAAGCAGGCGGTGTTTCGAAACGGGAAGGTGTCCGCCGGAGTGCATCAGCGCGAAACATCCTGTGCCGTATGTGTTTTTGGAAAGACCCGGGGAAAAACAGGCCTGGCCGAAGAGCGCGGCTTGCTGATCGCCTGCGATTCCCGCGATGGGGATCTCCGCCCCGAAGTGCGACGCGGCGGTGACTCCGCAGACTCCCGAGGACGGGACGATCTTGGGCATCATCGATTCGGGGAGGCCGAAAATTTCGAGCAGATCGGCATCCCACGCGCCGGTCGCGAGATTCATCAGCATGGTGCGCGAGGCGTTAGTGGGGTCGGTGACGTGGACGGCTCCGTTGGTGAGCTTCCAGATGAGCCACGTATCGACGTTGCCGAAAAGAAGATTTTCAGGATGCGAGCCGGTGTAATCGATCAGCCAGCGGATCTTCGAGGCGGAAAAATAGGCGTCGATGACGAGGCCGGTTTTTTGCTCGATGATGTCGCGCGAATGCAGGGCGTCGCAATAGGCGGCGGTGCGTCGGCATTGCCAGACGATCGCGGGCGCGACGGGTTCGCCGGTGCGTTTGTCCCACACGACGGTGGTTTCGCGCTGATTGGTGATGCCGATCGCGCGGATCTCAGACGACCGGACGCCGGCGACGGACAGCGTGTGGCGCGTTGCTTCGAGTTGCGCTTTCCAGATGGCGTTGGCGTCCTGCTCCACCCAGCCGGGCTGCGGGTAATGGCATTCGATCGGGGTCGACTCCATCGCGACGCGGCGGCCCTCTTCGTTGTAGAGCGCGGCGCGCGCGCTGGTGGTTCCTTCATCCAGGGCAAGTACGAAAGGCACGTCACATTATAGAATGTGGGTATATGTTCTTTCGCCGGCCCACGCCGCACATACCGACGTTTGATGAACGCATCGCCAACCTGAAGGAGTTCAAGTTCGAGACCAGCCGCGAATCGGGCGGAAAAGCTCGCGTGACGCGCGCCGGCTGTGGAGCGATTGTCGAAGACGCGGGCAACGGCGCGGTGAAGATCGGCAAGGCGGGCGTGCTGATCGGCAATGAAATCGGGATGCTGGTGAGCCGCGGCTACCAGATGTTTTTGCGGACGCCGTCGGGCAAGGAAGTTCCGGCGCTGGCCGCGCATTTGCACCGGCTGCACGATTTCGACGAGGATCTGCGCGAAGGGCTCGGGCTGACCAGTTTGTATAATTTGTCGCTGGGCACGACCTCGGACGAGCATCTGTACGATCGCCTGGAAGATCGCGACGAAGGGCCGCATAAGCATCCTTGGGATAAGAAAAGCGCGTCCGTTTAGGAAACGCCCGGCTCCGCCCTCGCGTCGTGGTATACAGGTAATCCTGTGCTGCCACTGGTTGTCTTCCTTGCATTCGCGGATCCGAACCTGACGCAGCCGTCGCTGCTCGACGCCGG
The DNA here is from genome assembly GCA_020073325.1 of Terriglobia bacterium. GTDB lineage: Bacteria > Acidobacteriota > Terriglobia > Bryobacterales > Bryobacteraceae > Palsa-187. The sequence continues at coordinate 5,963 of JAIQFJ010000272.1, forward strand.
GTTTCACCAGATGTACGACCTGCAGTTCGACGAAGCGCATCGCACGTTTCAGCAATGGAAGGGCCAGCATCCGGAAGATCCGATGGGTCCGGTGTGCGACGCGGCGGCGTATCTTTTCACGGAACTGGATCGGCTAAAGATTTTGCAATCGGAGTTTTTTCTGCATGACGACGCGTTTCTGAATCGCGCCAAGCCCGCGGCGGACGCCGCGTTGAAGCAGAAATTCGATGCGGCGCTGGTGCAGTCGCAGCAATTGGGCGATCGGGCGCTGGCGAAGAATCCGCAGGATCAGAATGCGCAGTTCGCGACGCTGATGCGGCTGGGGCTGCGGTCGGATTATCTGGCGCTGATCGAGAAAAAATATCTGGCGTCGCTGAGCGACGTGAAGCAGAGCCGCGCGTTCGCCGAAAAATTGATCGCGGCGAATCCGGCGATGGCGGACGCGTACCTGGCGGTGGGCGTCGAAAATTATTTGTTGAGTTTGAAGCCGGCGCCGCTGCGGTGGTTTCTCAGGCTCGACGGCGCGCAGACGGATAAGCAGCGCGGCATCGACGATCTGTCGATCGCGGCGCAGCGCGGCCATTTTTTCGCGCCGTATGCCAGGATCCTGCTGGCGGTGGCGGCGCTGCGCGATAAAAACGTCCCGCGCGCGAAGGAGCTGCTGGCGGGGCTGGCTCGGGAGTTTCCGAGGAATCCGCTGTATTCGCAGGAACTGGCTCGACTGCGCTGATCCTTATTCCAAACGCCACGGCGAGACGTTCGGCCACTTCTTCATTTCGCCGAGGGCCCATGCGGTCGATTTATCGGAGTGACAAGCCGTGCACGGATTCGGGATCTTCGATTGATCCGTCGCGACGGGTGAGATGAACTTGAAGGTGTGGGCGCGGACGTTCACGTCGGCGATCTCCGGTTGGATCGCCGGCATGTGACAGGCGACGCATTCGTTGCCGCTCGAGCCGGGCTTGTGATGTGTGTGCTGCTCGATGGAAGCGACATGCGGGCCGTTCGGCGATCCGGGTGAGTGGCACTCCAGGCACAGAACGCTCGACGGCTTCACAAGATCCGCGTTGTTTCCCGTACCGTGCACGTCGTGGCAACTGAAGCAGGTCACGCCGTGCGTGTACATCTGGCTCTGCACGAAATCGTTGCCCTGCATGCGATTTTTGTGTGCGGTCCCGTCGGCGAAATGCGTGAAGTTCGTTTCGCCCGGCTTGTGATCTTCCAGATTCCAGAAATCCTTCAGATTCAGTCCGACGTGGAAGCCGACAGGCCAGTCGTAAGCCTTGCCTTCGATCTGCGTTTGCAGCGGACGGCCTTGTGAGTGGCACTGGATGCAGACGTCGTTGGCGCGAACGAAGTCGAGCCGCGCGGGATTGACGATGTTCGTGCGCGACGGCTGGCGCGCGTGCTCCGCGCCGGGTCCATGACATTTTTCGCAGCCGACGTTCCATTCGCTGACCTTGTGCGTGCGGATATCGTAGTTCACGGAATGGCAGCCGTCGCAGGTGGGGCCGGTGGGGCGCTTGAAGTTGTCGTTGGGATAGTAGGCGGTCCACCAGTCGGTGCCTGCGCGGACCTGGTAGGCTCGCCAGATTTTATGCGCGACGTCCCACTGCGCGGGGAGCGGATAATAATCGTCGCCGATCCGCTTGAAGTAGCGCTGCTTCCATTTGCTGCCGTAGACGAACGAGACGTCGTCCTTGGTGAAAGTCAGCAGAGGATCGGGCTTCGAGAAGTCGGGGATGAACGCTTCGGGATGCTCTTTCGGGTCGCGCACGACGTTCGCCATGCGCGTTTTCTTCCAGCGATCGTAGATCGAAGCGTGGCATTTCTGGCAGGCGGCGGAGCCAACATACTGGGCTTGGCCGAAAACGGCGGCGCCCCACAACATCGCAATGACGACCGGTCTCATGTGTGTCCTTCCCGCATCGGAGCTATGATTTTAACTTGTCTGCGGGGTGCGGGATTGAAACAGAATAACGAGTCTGATCGGGATGTAGCGCAGTGATCTCGCGAATGCGGCGCGCTCCGCTGGCGACGCTCGCTTGCCTGCTGGTTCTTGTAAAAGCGATCCAGTACGCCATCGATTCCACCGCGATTTTCTATTTCGATTCGGGCGCGTTCATCCTCAACGCACTGGGCGCGCTGTTTCATCCGACGCGATCCTATTTTTGGGGATACCTGATGCGAGCCGTCGCGCTGCCGTTTCACTCGCTGCGGGCGATTGTCGCGACGCAGGTGGCGATGGGCGCCGTCACGGCGTGGCTGCTGGGGTTCATGCTGCTTCGATTCCTGAGAGTGCGGCCAACGGTCGCGGTGTTGGCGGCGCTGGTATTCTCGATCGATCCCTTGCAGGTCGTTCACGAGCGCCTGGTGATGGCGGAATGCGCCGCGTTGTTCGTGATGGCTCTGTTTCTGATCGCCGCCGCGGATTATCTGGAAGCGCCACGCTGGTGGAAGCCGGGGATTCTCGCATTGCTCGGCGTCGTATTGGTCGGGATGAGGATCGTTTATCTGCCGCTGGTCGTGTTGGCAGCGGTGCTGTTGCCTGTGGCCGCTTATGTCTGGTCGCCAGGATTGAACAATGTACGCTCCCTGGTGGCGACCCTTGCAATTTCCTGCGCGGCGACGGTGGCATTGCAACTGGGATACACGCATCTCACCGGATGGCTTGCGGGACGCGAAGCGGCATACAACTATGAGGCGGGATTTTTTCAACTCTCGGGCGTCGCTCCGATTGTCGACGCAAGCGATTCAGACGATCCTCGCGTCACGCGCGCGATCGAGGAACAGAATCGAACTGCGTTTCCGTTGGCGAATGCGCGACTCCGGCCGCGTCAGTTGTGGGACGCCCAGGGGATACGGCTGCGGCTGACGGCGGCGTTCAACGGCGACGAGCGCGCAGCGAACGAGGCCGCGCAGAAGCTGGCGCGCACCGCGATCCGCCGGCATCCGCTGCGATACGCACGGCTCGGCGCGCATACGTATCTCGAATTCTGGAGATATTATCGTGGCCTGCGGCATAGTGCGCTGTATGAGGTCGGGATGGCGGGGAATGAGATCGTCAAACCGTG
>JAIQFJ010000273.1 GCA_020073325.1 Terriglobia bacterium
TTTCAGGCGATCCAGAACAAGCTGGCCGACATGGCCACCGAGATCGACGCGGCGCGCCTGCTGGTGCTTCGCGCGGCGTGGCTCAAGGACAACGGCAACAGCGTGAACAAGGAATCCGCGATGGCGAAGCTGTATGCATCGGAAGTCGCGGTGCGCGCGGCCAACGAATCGCTGCAGATCCACGGCGGCTACGGCTTCATCAAGGATTATCCGGTCGAGAAATTCTATCGCGACGTGAAACTCTGCACCATCGGCGAAGGCACCAGCGAGATCCAGCGCATGGTGATCGCCCGCCAATTGTTAAAAAGCGGATGCTAACCAGCGAGCTGCGACCGCCACAGTCTGCGTGAAAAGTCCGACCATCCGCCGCTCCCTTCGGTCGCGGTTCAACCCGATGGTTCAGCATGGCCGTGACAATGAACCGCGACCACAGGGAGCGGCGAGCGGTGTGTTCTCACACAGACTCGCCAGGAGGCGGTCGAACCCCGCGGGGATCGGATAATTTCTGATTTATCGCTTGGGAGGGGTCCGCTTTGGATTCTTACAAACGCAGGGATCTTTACCACATCCAATGCACACGCCGTCTTTTCGCCGCGCCGTTGTTTTCGCGAAAGCCGGGGAGAGCGGACCATGCGGAAAGCTTTTCCAGTTCTTGTACCCGCGCTTCTTGCTCTCCATACGCTACAAGCGAGGGGGGTAGGCAACATTTTGCGCGCAACCCGGTCCTGCGAAATCACGCGACGCGGATGCTAAATTAGTGGGGCAGGCTCTTCCTGCGGCGGGCATTTTGCCCGCCACACATCTTCAATTAATGGATATCGCGCAAAAAATCACCTCGGGCGACACGCGTTCGCTCGCCCGGGCCGCCACCTGGATCGAAAATCGCCGCCCCGAAGCCGAGCCGTTGCTCAAGGAACTCTTTCCCCGCACTGGCCGAGCCATGCTGATCGGCGTCACCGGATCTCCGGGGGCCGGGAAAAGCACACTCTGCGATCAGCTCACGCGCTCGCTTCGGGCTGAAGGCAAAACCGTAGGCATCATCGCGGTGGACCCCACCAGTCCCTACACCGGCGGAGCGATCCTCGGCGACCGTATCCGCATGCAGCATCACCACTCCGACCCCGGCGTCTTCATTCGCTCCATGGCGACCAGAGGATGGCTGGGCGGCCTCGCTTCGGCGACCACCGAAATGACCATGCTGCTGGACGCCGCGGGATTCGATACGGTGATCGTCGAGACAGTCGGCGTCGGCCAGGATGAAGTGGAAATCGCGCGCCTCGCCGACGTGACTCTGGTCGTCATGGTCCCCGGCATGGGCGACGATGTGCAGGCGATCAAGGCCGGTATCATGGAAATCGCCGACGTGTTCGTCATCAACAAAGCCGACCAGCCCGGAGCCGAAAAACTGGAGCGTGAACTGAAAAGCTACCTCACGCTGTCGCACCGTCCCTACGGATGGTCGCCGAAGATCGTCCAGACTGTGGCGAGCGACGGCAGGGGAATCACCGAACTGCTCGACGCCACGCGCGAGTATCATGCCCGCGGCACCAGCCGCTCCCGCGCCGCCGATATCTGGAAGATCCGTTTGCGCGAAATGCTGCGCGAGCGCCTGCTGGACCGATTCCCCGAATCCGCGTTCGCCGCGGCCGGCCGCGAAGTGGCGGATCGCAAGCGCGACCCATATTCGATCCTTCATGACTGGCTGGCCGCAAATGAAAAGTGAAACGAACCCCGGCCTGACGTGCAGGGCTGTCGCGCCCGACAGCCGCGCCCGCGAGGGCGGGGTACAAAGCGAATGCGAATGACAACCATCGACCATCTCGGAATCGCCGTCAAATCTCTCGACCAGGCGCTGAAATTCTACCGCGACCAGCTCGGCCTCAACGTCTCTCTGCGCGAAACCGTCGAGCATGAAAAGGTCAACGTCGCCATGCTCCCCCTCGGCGAGCCCCGCATCGAACTCCTGGAACCCACAACGCAAGACTCCGTCATCGGAAAATTCATCGAAAAGCGCGGCGAAGGACTGCACCACGTCGCCATCCGCGTCCCGGATCTTGTAGCGTCCGTGGAAAAATTAAAATCCTCCGGCGCGCGCTTGCTCAACGAGCCGCGCCAGGGCGCCGGCGGACATCTTTACGTCTTCGTGCACCCGTCGTCCACCGGCGGAGTGCTGCTCGAACTGATTCAAGCATGAAACCTCAAATTGGAATTATCGGCGACAGCGGGCTGTACTCGATGCCGGGATTTGAAGCGCATGAAGAACGCGAGATCGCGACGCCGTGGGGCGCGCCGTCGGACAAGTACATCGTCGGACGGCTGGCCGGAAAAGAAGTGGCGTTCCTTTCGCGGCACGGACGCGGTCATCGCATTTCGCCCTCGGAATTGAACTTTCGTGCGAACATCTGGGGGATGAAATCGCTGGGAGTCGAACGCATCCTCTCTTTGAGCGCGGTCGGATCGCTGAAGCTGGAACACAAGCCGCTCGATTTCGTGATCCCCGATCAATTCGTCGACCGCACGCGCGGCCGCGTTTCGACCTTCTTCGGCGAAGGATTAGTCGCGCACATCAGCTTCGCGCACCCCATCTGCCCGCAGCTCGCGCCGGTCGCGAAAGCAGCGTGCGATACCGTCGGGGTGAACGCGAAGCTCGGCGGAAATTATCTCTGCATGGAAGGCCCGGCATTTTCGACGCTCGCCGAATCGAATCTTTATCGAAGCTGGGGCATGGACGTCATCGGCATGACGAACCTGCAGGAAGCCAAGCTCGCGCGCGAAGCCGAGATCTGCTATACAACGATCGCCATGGTGACGGACTACGACTGCTGGCACGAGGAGCACGACGCTGTCACCGTGGAGCAGATCATCGCCGTGCTGAACAAGAACGCGGAAAATGCCTGCAAAGTGGTGGAAACCGCGGTTCGCTCCATGCCCGCCGCGCGCGAATGCAAATGCGGATCGGCGCTTTCGCATGCGTTGATCACCGATCGCAAAGCGATTCCCGAAGCCACCAAGAAGAAGCTGGAGCTTCTGGTTGGAAAATACCTGTAACGAATTACTGCAAATCTGCCTGCGCGGCGAGGACTGGCCGCCCGCGCTGCTCGACCGCGCCCTCGCCGTGGACGATGGCCGCGCGCTTCTCTCGATTGTCGTCGAACGGCTCGGCGACCTGTTCGAGCCGGGCCTCTGCGACGTTTACCAACGCCTGTTCACCCAGGTGATCGAACGCGTCGCGCCAGACCTGCGGCCGCGGCTGCGCCGTCCCCAACCGTGCGAGCCGCCGAAGTCGGTCGACCGCGTTTACGTGCTCTCCCGCGTCACGCTCGGCGCCGACGTCGCGGTCACCAGCGTGATGCTCGACGCGATGAAGCGCCGCTATCCCGAGGCTCGCGTCATTTTCGTCGGCCCACGAAAATCGTACGAAATGTTCCAGGCCGACCCGCGCATCGGGCACCTGGAGGCTCCCTACGCGCGCAACGGCTCGCTCGCCGAACGCCTGCGCGCCTCGGCCCGGCTCTGGTTCGACGAGGGCATTGTGATCGATCCCGATTCGAGGCTAACGCAGCTCGGCCTGATTTCGGTGTGCGACGAATCGCGATATTTCTGGTTCCAAAGCAGATCCCTTTCCGGCGGACGTTTACCGGACATAGCCGCGGCATGGGCCAAGTCGATTTTTTCGGTCGACGCGCGCCCCTATGTCGCGCCGCTTCCCACGACTGGCGACTCAGCCGACATCACCGTCAGCCTCGGCGTCGGCGAGAACGAATCGAAGCGCCTGGGCGACGAATTCGAGCGCGATTTGCTCAAGCTGCTCGCCGGAAAATCTGTTCTGATCGACAAAGGCGGCACCGCGGAAGAGCGGTCCCGCGTCGAGCGAGCCCTGCAACCCGGCATGCGCGCCCACGACGGATCTTTCGCGTCATTCGCCGTCGAAATCGCGCGATCGAAGCTCTACATCGGCTACGATTCCTCCGGCGGCCACGTCGCCTCCGCGTGCGGAATTCCTCTCATCTGCATTTTCGCCGGCGCCGTGAGCAATCGATTCATGGAACGATGGAAACCCGCGGGTACAGTCCTTCAAGCCGGCCCCGGCGAAGGTCGCGAGATTCTCCGCAAGATCCAAACCGTCATGAGCGCGACCAGATAGCAAGGGAACACCCATGCGCGCGTCCATGCGCTGGCGCTCCAGATCTCCCGGATCCAGGCGAAGATGAGCAAGGCCGCGACAAATGCGCCCGCGGCCGGAAGGTCGATCCAGCGATCCGGGCGCAGGTCCGTTCGACGCCAGTCGGCCATCAGGATTCCAGCCGCGATCCCCAATACTGTCGCCGCAATTTCAAAAGGCAGCCACAATACGGCAAAGTCATGCACGGTGAGCGCCGCAATCGCAATGATCGAGGCGCCTGCCGGTATCCAGCGCCGGCGCGCAAAAGGCCCGACGCTCGAAAGAGCCATAATCGCCATCGCACAGAACCGCAGCGCACCAAGCGAAGTGATCGCCGCAATCAGCATGCTCCAACGGAGCGCCCTCTCCGACGCACCGCCCCAGAGCGCCATCGCAATATTGGGCGTAAGACTTGGCCGATACCACTGCGTATGTAAGACAGCGGCATCGATCTGATCGATCACGAACGTCGTTAGGAAAAGTGGGATGGCGATTCCAAATGCGCTGATTTTGATAGCCTCCTCCCGGCTCCCCGCGCCGGAGCATCGGAACCACCGCCCAAACGGATCACGGTCCCTTAGACACGCACTTTATGATTTCGGTTCCCGACGGGGTACGGATCAGTTCGGCGCTTTCGTAAGGATCAAAATATGCTGGCGCGGCAGCTTTTCGCTTACGCGGCTCAGCTTGAATCCTTCGGCTTCCACTTCGGTCTTGACTTCCTGCACGCTCATCTTGTGCTCGGGACGAATCGGAATCGAGGGATCTTCCTTGCGATATTCCAGCAGCACCAGGCGGCCGTCCGGTTTCAGCGCCTCGCGCATGCCGCGCAGCATTTTTTGCGGCTGCGAAAATTCGTGATAAACGTCCACCAGCAGGATCAAATCCACCGACCCCGCCGGCAGCTTCGGATCGGACTCCGTGCCCAGCACCGTTTCCACGTTGGTGAGCTTTGCTTTCGCAGCATTCTGGCGAAGCCGCCGCAGCATTTCCGGCTGGACATCTACCGCGAAAACTTTACCGCCCGGCCCGACACGTTTCGCCATTCTCAGCGACATATAACCCGTGCCCGCGCCGACATCCGCCACCACCATGCCGGCCTTCAGGTCGAGTTCATCCAGCGCGACTTCGGGGTGCTCTTCCTCGGCGCGCTCGTTTCGGTCCAGCCAATCGGCGCCGCCGACGCCCATCACCGGGGCGATGTGTCTCCCGGTAAGCGGATGCTCCGCCTGAAATGCGCGCGCTTCGAAGGCAAATCCGGCCAGCAAAAGGAAAATTGCAGGCGCGCACATTTGCCTTTGCGCCCGATTCCCGATAGATTGTGGATTAGCCTTCATGTCAAACCGCGTCCGGTGGTACACGTTTATATCCGTTCTCGCCGCCATGTTATCGCTACCGGGCTGCGGCGCCGCCCGCCAGAATTCTGTCCACCTGGACTACGATATGGGCGAGCGAGTGACCGTCGGGCCACTCACCTACAATGTCGTCGAATCGTCGTGGCGAAGTCAATTGGGCAGCGATTTTCACCTGCGGGCACCGCAGCAGCGCTTTCTAATGATCACCGTTTCCGTCACCAACGGCGGCGGGCACGAGGTTTCCGTCCCGCTGCTCACGCTGGAAAACGCCAACGGACAAACCTTTCTGGAATCGGAAAACGGCGAGGGCGTCGACAACTGGTTCGGCATCCTGCGCACCATCGCACCGGCGCAGACGCAGCAGGGGCGGATTCTGTTCGATGTCCCGCTGACTTCTTATAAGCTGCGCCTCAGCGACGGGGGACCGGCCGGGAGCGAAAAATACGCGCTGGTCACGATTCCGCTGCGCATGGATACCGAGAGCGGCATGCAAACGCCGACGCCGGAGCCGACCGGCAAGTAGGAGCCCAAGTAGGAGCAATGTGAGCGGTACTCGCCTGATGTTGTGGTTCGCGACCGCGACAGCCGCCTTCGCGCAGCCGAAGCTGGCCTTCGACCGCGTCGCGCTGCATCAGTTCGAAGACGGTCCCGTCCTGGCCGCCGATTACGAATTCGTCCCCGGCGAAACAGCCTACTTCAGTTGCCGCATCACCGGCTATCGCGCGGCGAAAAATGACGAGCAGCAGAATGTCAAGCTTTCCTGGCAAATGCGCGTGCTGGACTCCGCGGGTGTGCCGCTCGAAAAAGACAAGTCGGGAGAAATCAAAGATACGGTTCTTCCGCAGGATAAAGACTGGAAGCCAAAATTTCTGGCGACGTTCATCGTCCCCGGATTCGCCGCCAGCGGGACCTACCACATCCCGGTCAAAGTGAAGGACGAAGTCGCCGGGTCCGAAATCACGGTGGACCTGCCGTTCCGCGTCCACGGCCACGACGTCGCGCCGAGCGAAACGCTGGTCGCGCGCAATTTCCAAATGCTGCGCGCCGAGGACGATCGCGCACCTATGCGCAATCCCGTTTATCAACCCGGCGACATGCTGTGGGCGCGTTTCGACATCACCGGGTTCAAGCTCGGCGAAGGCAATCATTTCTCCGTTTCCTACGGGCTCGCGATTTTGAACGAATCCGGCGAGCAGCTTTTTGCCCAGCCCGACGCCGCGTCGGAGGAAAAGGAATCGTTCTATCCGCAACGCTATGTCCCCGGGGTGCTTAGCCTTAGCCTGAACGCGAACGTCGCGAAAGCGCCCTACACTTTGCTGGTCACCATCCACGATAAAGTCGGGAATCAGAGCTTCGAAATCAAACAACCATTTCGGGTTGAATAACTTCGCCTGTAACCGGATGCCTTCTGGGGCATCTCAATGGGTGGCAGGCCTATATGAAGACGATCCTGACAGGGTTGTTCGGCGTGTTGCTGGCGACGGCGCAGCAGCCGCCTCCTTATCCGGAAGCTCCTCCGCCGGCCGACGCGCAGAACCAGCCGCCGGCACAGTTGCTGACGCCCGATCAGCTCGATAATCTGGTCGCGCCGATCGCGCTCTATCCCGACTCGCTGCTGAGCCAGGTGCTGGTGGCGGCGACGTATCCCATCGAGGTGGTCGAAGCGCAGCAATGGCTGCAGCAGAATCGCAACCTGCCGAGCCAGCAACTGGTGGACGCGGCGCGCGATCAGAACTGGGATCCAAGCGTGCAAGCGCTGGTCACGTTTCCCGACGTCGTGGCTCGCCTCAATCAGGACATCCGCTGGACCACCGATCTCGGCAACGCGTTCCTGGCCCAGCAGAGCGACGTGATGAACGCGGTGCAGCGTATGCGCCAGCGCGCGCAGGAGAACGGCAAGCTGCAATCGAACGCGCAGGAGACGGTCAACACCGAGACGCAGGACGGCCAGACGGCGATCGACATCCAGCCCGCGGATCCGCAGACGATCTACGTTCCGGTTTATGACCCGGCCTACATTTGGGGTCCTCCGGTGTACGGCATCTATCCCCCGCTGTACTATCCTCCGTTCAGCGCCGGCTTCGGGTTCGGTACGGGGATCTACATCGGCGGGGTTTTCGGCGGATGCTGCGGATGGGGAGCGTTCGGGTGGGGCTGGGCGCCGCACTGGTTCGATCACCACATTGTGGTCAACAATTATTTCCTGCATCGCTACGGCTTCCGCGATTTTCACGGCGGCGAGTTTCGCGACCACGATGTGTGGGCGCACGACCCGGGCCATCGCCTGGGAGTCCCCTATCCGAACCGCGCGCTGCAAGGGCAGTTTCGCGGGGCGGCAGGCGGGCGTGACTCTGGCGGTGGTCGAAACTTCAATGCCGCGCGTTCACCCGGCGCGCGGCCCGAAGGACGAGTGGTTGCTCCGCCGCCGCCTCGCTTCGGGAGCCCCGAATTTGAGCATCAGAACCCGGGCGGGAATCGCAGCGCATTCGGGGGCGTCGAAAACGGCGGGCGTGCGCGGATCCAGAGCGATCACGGATTTTCCGCCATGCGTCCCTCGCCTGCGATGAGGGCTCCGCAGACGCGCGCTCCATCCATGCCCCGGGGCGGATCTCCGCGCGGCGGATCTCCGCGCGGCGGACGAGGACACTAAAATGAAAGCTCTCATTCTCATTTCCACCGCTTTCGCGCTGGCGCAGGCCCAGCAAAGTTATCCCACGCCCGAGGCCGCCGCAGCCGCGCTGATCGACGCCGCGACGAACAACAACGGCGGCGCGCTCAGCGCGATTTTCGGCGCCCAGGGGTCGGCCATCCTCACCGGCGGCAGTGCGGAGCAGGACAAAGCCGAGCGCCAGGAGTTCGCCAGCATCGCCAAGAACAAGCATCAGCTCGAGCGCGACTCGATGAATCCGGATCGCATGATTCTCTCCATTGGGTCCGAGGACTGGCCCTTCCCCGTGCCGATCGTGCGCCAGAACGGCCAATGGCACTTCGACACCGCCACCGGGAAACAGATGATGCAGGCGCGGCGCATCGGGGCGGATGAGCTGGACGCGATCGAAATTTGCGCGGGCTACGTCGGCGCGCAGATGCAATACGCGCAGCAGCATCGCATGCAGGAGTACGCGCCGAAGCTCGACACGCTGGGGGAATTAATTCCAGCGGGAATGATCCAGGCGGGCTTAGCCGCGCCGAAAGCGTATCACGGCTATTATTTCCGTGTCCTGACCTCGCAGGGTCCGAATGCGAGCGGCGGAGCGCATAACTATGTTGTGAAGGACACGATGCTCGGCGGCTTCGCACTGGTCGCGTGGCCGGCGGAGTATGGAGTGAGCGGAGTCCACACCTTCATCGTGAATCAGGACGGAATGATTTACGAAAAGAACCTGGGCCGTCCGGCAAGCCATGCGGTGCCACCCGTGAACACATACGATCCGGACAAATCCTGGCGTCCAGTGTATTGACTCTTGTTTAACAGAGCCCTTGTGG
>JAIQFJ010000274.1 GCA_020073325.1 Terriglobia bacterium
GCTGAGCTGGTCAACTGGATGTTGGACTACGATCGCGTCCATCTCGCACAGTTGCGCACAACGCGCCAAAAAGCGATACAATAATGACTGGCTTGGTCCTGTCCTGATAGTTGATCTTCGGGTAGTGGATGTTGGCCCAGGTCGGCTCGGTCAGGGTCTGCCAGTAGCGGAACGCCTTCAGCCGCCATTCGAGCATAAAAGCCGGTTCCTGCTTTTTAGCGGAGATGATCCGGATAATGTCCTCGTTCAGGCCGGGCGGGACCGCATCTTCGTCGATTTTGGTGACGAAGCCCCACTTGTACTCGCGCGATGCGAGAGACTCGATTGTGTCGACTTCGGTAGGCATGGCTACCTTCAGGCTAGCGAAACTATACTCTTCAGTCAAGATTGCAACTGAGTTGCGATAACATAGAAATGATGGCGGATAAGAGCACGAAGTGGCCGGAGAACGCTCCGGGGATCTACTATGTAGATGAGGCCTGCATCGCCTCGGATTTCTGTGTTTCGGTGGCCCCGGAGCACTTCCGGATGGACGATTCAGGTCATGCCTACGTTTACCGGCAGCCGCAGACGCCGGAAGAGCATCAAAGGTGCAGGGAAGCGCTCGCCGGGTGCCCGGTGAACGCGATTGGGGACGATGGAAATGATTGACGTTACAGACAAAGCCGCAGCCCGCATCCGGACCTTGGTCGAAAAAGGCGGAGCCGGCGGCATGCGCCTCGGCGTGATCGGCGGCGGATGTTCGGGGCTGAGCTATAAGTTCAAGCTCGAGCAGCAGGCGAAGCCGACCGACAGCGTGTACGAACATGGCGGCATCAAGGTGTTTGTCGACCCGAAGAGCCATCAGTACCTGGACGGCATGACGCTGGATTACACCGAATCGCTGATGGAGAATGCGTTCGTGTTCGTGAACCCGAACGCAAAGCGCCACTGTAGTTGCGGGAAGTCCTTCCTGACTTAAGACCTTGTGGGGCGGCTTGCCAAAGCCGCGAGCCGGTCGCTCTGACCGGCTGGTCCTGAACAGCCGGTTGGACAACCGGCTCGCCGGTCGCCGGCCGGCCCCACATTTTCGGTCAAGGAATCGTCGAGAAAGCGCTTCCAACCTCGCGAAAGCGAAAATCGAACCCCGCGAGGTTTGCAGCCTCAGGCAGGACTCGCTGGCTCGCCCACAGGATCGACGCCATTTCTCCGTAGAGCATTCTTAGAACGAACTTCGGCACCGGGAAAATCGCGGGACGATGCACAACCCGGGCGAGTTCCCGCGTGAATTCGGCATTCGTTACCGGATTCGGAGCCGTTGCGTTGAGCACGCCGCGGATCGGATTCTCCAGCGCGAACTCGATCAGGCGGACCATGTCGTCGATGTGGATCCACGACATCCAGTGCCGTCCGTCCGCAATCGGGCCGCCCAGGCCGAGGCGGAAAATCGGGAGCATTTTCGCCAGCGCGCCGCCGCCGGGCCCCAGCACCACGCCGATCCGCAGGATGACGACGCGGACCCCGAATTCTTCGGCACGCATCGCTTCCCGCTCCCATTCGATGCAAACTTTGGCGAGAAAATCGTCGCCTGGCGCGCTCGATTCCGTCAACACGTCATCGCCGCGCGAGCCGTAATAGCCGATCGCCGACGCGCTTACCAGCACTTTCGGCGGATTCTTTCGCATCGCCTCGACCAGCCGGCGCGTCCCGTCCACACGGCTCGACCGGATTTTTTCCCGAGCCGCCGCCGTCCAACGCTGCGCGACCGGCTCCCCAGCCAGATTCACCACGGCATCGCACGGTGGCAGCACGATCGCGCCACGCGTCGAGACCGCGGTTCCACCCAGCCGCTTGCCGACGAATCCGGATGCGCCCGTGATCGCGAGATTCATGGATTCTCTCGAATATACGCGTCCACGTCGGTCTTGCGCTGCATGCCGCTCAGGGCCATGTAGCGGACGAGGCCGAAAATCGGGCGCTCGAACCAGGGGCGGTCGTGCAGGCCGAAGCACCACAGGATATTCGTGTAGGTGTTCGGATCGCGGCCGTCGAGCGCGTATTTGTCGTGCAGATAGATCATGATGGCCAGCGCGCCGGCGTGCGTCGCGGACCATTCGATGATCTTCTTGCCCCAGTACATGCGGTAGTAGCCGTGGATCTTTCCGGTGCGCAGCAACTCGCGCTGCGTCGCGTTCCATAGCGCGTCGTGCGTCACGGCGCGCTCGAACTGAGCACATGTATAGGTCGGATCTCGCTTATCGCGATCGTGCTTCCGCAAGGTTGCCTGCGCCCAATCTGGCAACGCGTCGAGCGAATCGAGCTTCTTGGAAAGTCGCGCGAAGTTGAAGGCGAGTTCGCGGCGCACGATCAGTTCCTCCAGAAATTCGTCCGCGATCAGTCTGTGCCCGGCGGCATATTCCTTCACGGCCAGCGCGATTTCAAGGGATGAAATGTGGCCGAAGTGCAGATAGGGGCTCAGCTCGGAGGTGGCGTGCGCCGACGGCTCATTCTTGTGCCGCGAATAGCGGCGGAGATTCGTTTCGACGAACTTTTTCAGACGCTTCTCCGCTTCTTTCCGGCCGCCGCGGAATTCGGTGGACGGCGGCACGGAATGATCGATCTCGCAGGACGCGACCAGCTTCGCGACATCGCCAGGTTCGACATGAAAGTCCGGAACCGGCGCCGTCCAGCGCTTCGCGACGCGAATCGGCGGGACGGGACGCAGATGCTCGGCCAGAACTTTGCGGATCTTGGGGCGAATCGTGTACGCGGCCCATTCCTGCTTTACGAAATGGGCCATAGGCACGATGCAGCTCGAGTCGACGGCGTAGTAGGGAACACGGATCTTTTTCGGAACCCTGGCATTGTACGCGCCGGCGAGGAAGGTGGGGAAATCGTCGGTCACCACGGCGGCGGCCTCGGCGGCAAGGCGGTATAGCACATCGTTCGGATCGGACGGCTTGCGCCGCGGATAGAATGCATAGCCGATGCCCATCCTGGCGAGGCGGCGAAACGTTTCCGGCACGGCTTCGATCATAAACGTGTGGAAGCGGTCGTTCGCGAATGGGTAGGAACAGGTAAGTCCTTCGTAAAACAGCAGCGGGAGTCCCCGCTGATTGGCCAGATCCGCGGCGAAGGCGAGAGCATGATTCGATTCGACGCGGCGATTCACTTGCGCCCAGTAGAGGATATATTTCCCGTTGCTGGCCGGCGCGTTGTTCAACTGGCGCACGCGTTCGTTCACAACATCAGAATCGCGCAGTTTGCAGCCGTCAGCCGCCGCGACCTCAAGAGCCAACGATATAATCGATCGGGAGTTGAAGTATGAGCGTTGCCCCTGAGTTGATGCCGGACTGGAAACAGTGGGAGGGCGAACTGGCCGACGGACAGTTCCCGCTGAATCAGTTACTTGGAACCGGCGAGAAGAGCGCGGTTTTTCTCACCGGGGATGCCTCCGGTGAGGTCGCGATCAAGCTGGTGCCGGTGCGCGCTGGCGCCGCGGCGGATCTGCTGGAACAGTGGTCGGCAGCGGCCCGGCTGAAGCATCCCCATCTGCTGCCGATTCTCAAGACCGGCGTGTGGGATCGGCACGGGAATCTGCTTGCCTACATGATCACGGAGCGCGCCGAGGAAAATCTGGCGGCCGTACTGGATGAGCGCGCGCTGAGCCCGGAGGAAGTCGGCGAGATGCTTCCACCGATCGCGGATGCCCTGGCATTCGTGCACGGCCAGGGATGGGCTCTGCGGAGCCTGAAGGCGTCGAACGTTGTCGCGGTGGGGGATTCGCTCAAAATCGCGACCGATGCGGCGGGCGCGGGTCCGGCGGGAGACGACCTGCGGGCGCTGGCGGCGATGATCGCGACGGCTCTGACGAAAAGGCCCATCGCGTTTCCCAGAGACCGCGCCGTGGTCGAATCGCTGCCGGAGCCTTTTCGGGAAATTACGCAAAACTGCGTGGAGCCCGCCTGGTCCGCCGCCGAACTTGCGGCGCGATTGCGCTCGCCCGGCGTCGAGGCAAAGAAACCCGCGGCGAGAAGGAAGCCCGCGATCACGAAGTACGTCTTCGCGCTGGCGGCGCTGCTGATTGCGGTCATTACGATCGGGACCGTGTGGAGAAACCGGACCCCTGCGCCCGTTCCGGCGGTGGTTTCGAATCCGGAGCCGAAACCGGCCATCGCGAGTGCGCCCGCCGAGCCCGCTCCGAAACCGCCCGTTCGCGTCGAAGCGGCGCCGGTGCGAAACGAGCCGAAGCAGGCGCCCGTGGTCGTGAACGATGCGGGGACGCGCGAGGTGCTTCCCGAGATTCCTGCGAAGGCGCGGAGAACGATTCGCGGCAAGGCGACCGTCGTGGTCGAAGTCGCGGTCAATGAAGCGGGCGAGGTGACAAGCGCGACTCCGGAGCGCGGCTCGCGTTATCTGGGAAAACTCGCGACTGAGGCCGCCCGTAAGTGGCACTTCGCCGCAGGTGCGTCGCGCAGTTATCTGCTGCGTTTCGTGATCACGCAAAGCGATACGAAAGCGACTGTGGAGACGTCTGCGCGGTGACCTCCGGTCATCGAAACCTATAAATTCGCCCGCCTTTCATCACGAACACGACGCGGCGGAGAGCCGTAATGTCCTTAAGTGGATCGCCTTCGACGCCGATGATGTCCGCCTCCATCCCCGGCGCGATCGTACCGACCTTATCTCCGAGGTTCAACGACGCGGCCGCCAGCGAAGTTGCGGAAGCGATCGCCGATTTGGTGTCCTGGCCGCCCGTTTGGACGCGATAGATGAGCCCTTCGATATTGCGCCCGTGCGCTCCGGCGACGGCGTCGGTTCCATAGACGATTTTCAGGTTCTTCGTCTTGAGCGCCTGCTTGAACACGACTAAGCCCGCGTCGATGTTCTGCTGCATCGAGGCGAATCCTTCGGCCGTGTAGTTGCCGATCCCTTCATAGCGCGAGCGATTGAGAAGATAATTTTGCGTGACCAGGCCGACCGTCGGGTCGAAAAAAGTGCCGTGCGCCGCCGCGTATTCGAGCGCGCCGGCGTTGGCGAGCGTTCCGTGCTCGATGGTGGTGCAGCCCGCATCGACGACGTCGCGAATCGTTTCCGCGTCGTAGACGTGGACCACCGCGCGCAGGCCTCGTGCTTTGGCTTCGCCGCAGGCGGCGGCGATCTGGTCCTTGCTGAGCGTCCGGCCGCCGCCGTCGCGCATACTCTTCGATGCGAAAATCTTGATCACATCGGCGCCGTCGGACGCCACTTTGCGCACGTATTCGTGAATTTGGGCGGGAGTCATCCGCGTGTCCTGAAACGGACGCAGCGCGGTGAGGATGCGCGGGCCGGGCAGGATACCTCGATTGATCGCGTCGCGCGCGTCGCCATCGATTGGGCTTCCCAGACTTTGGACCGTCGTGAATCCGGCCATCAGCGTGACGTACGAATTTTCCAGAGCGTAGCCGAGCGCGGTGACCTGCGAAGTATCACGCGGCTGATAGCGTCCGTCGGGGCCGAAGTGCCAGGCGATGTGGACGTGCGTGTCGATCAAGCCGGGCAGGAGAGTCAAGCGGCGCAAATCGGTGGAGGCACCCGCGGCGGTCGCGCCGATTTTCTGAATTTTTCCGTTTTGGACGACGACCGAAACATTGCGCTGCACGCCGCCTTTACCGTCGAGAACGGCGCCTGCCTGCAAGACCAGAGGCTGGTCCTGCGCGATCGCGAAGAGGGGAAGAAGCAGCGTAAGCGCGATTTTCATGCACACTAGAGTAACTCGCCCCTGCCATTACCGGCGGGGCTTTCGTGAAGACACATGGCGACGGCATGCGAAGATGGTTTCGAAATGCGCTGGTGGAATCGCGCCAAGCTGTTGTGGAGTTATCTGCGCAAAAGCGAACGTGTGCCCGCGCTGCCGGTGGAATATATCGTCGAAACGACGGCGAAGTGCAACCTCTATTGCCCCATGTGCCCTCGCGAGACGCACAAGCAACCCAAAGAGGACATGGCGGATGAAATTTTCGAGCGGCTGGTGCAAGGCGCACGCCGGACCGGCGAGCACATGATGCTGATCGGCCTGGGCGAGCCGCTGATGGACACGGACATTTTCGACCGCATCGAGTATTGCGAGCGCCATGGCGTCTCGACGCTGCTTTCGACCAACGGCGTGCTGCTCGACGAAAAGGCCGCGCAGAAACTGCTCGATTCGAAGCTCGAACACATTACGCTGAGCTTCGACGGATCGACGAAAGAAACCTTCGAGCACTATCGCAAGGGCGCGCGATTCGAGCGCGTCCGCGACAATTTCGTTCGGTTTGCGCAGATGAAGCACGAGCGCGGATCGAAGATGCAGATCGTCATCCAGATGGTCAAAATGCCAGGAAATGCGCACGAAATTGACGCTTTTCGCGCATATTGGAGCGCGGTTCCGGGCGTCGACCAGGTTCGCGTGAAAGAAGACGAGACGAATCTGGTGCAGCCCGAAGGGAATCGCGAATCGAGGCCCTGTCATTATCTGTGGCGCGGCGCGATGTACGTGAAGCACGACGGCCGCGTCTATCCCTGCTGCCAGAGCTACATGCTTGACGGCGCGCCGGTGGGCGATCTGCGCGATCAGCCGCTGGACGAAATTTTCAACTCCGACCAGATGCGCCAACTGCGGCGTCTTCATGCGGTTGGCCGCGCGGGCGAAATCGATATGTGCGCGCGCTGCTGCACCGCGGTGCCGCATCCTCTGCTGGTGGCCGGAAGCCTTGTCCTGCACGGAAAATGGGTCCGCCGGGCGATGCCCGTGGTGGAGCGGCTGGTCTATGGCCGCAAGCTGCCCAAAGAATTGTTGAAACCCGCGCGCGAGGATCTCATCCAGATCAATAGTAAGCGGTAGAATACAAGCGAGTCGTACACGATGTCACGAATTTTGAGCGACCGGGCCGGGAAAACGGATCAGGTCGTTATGCTGCCCTCGTCGCTCGAGGATCCCAACCGTTCGGTTCCGGGACTGTACAAGGTCGGGCTTCTTGCGACGTGCCTTTCGATTTTCGTTTTCTTTTTCTCCCTGGTGCTGGCGTATTACTGGCGCTCGGCGCGTCCGCCGTTCTGGGAGCCGATCGCGTTGCCGAAAACGTTGTGGCTCAGCACGGCGATCATCCTGGTTTCGAGCGTCACGTTTGAAGCGGCGCGCCGGACGTTTCGCCGCGGGATGTGGCGGCTGGCGTCGCAGCTCCTGGTGGTGACCGCATGCCTCGGCGCGGGATTTCTGGCATCGCAATTGACGGCGTGGCGCGAACTGCTCAAGCACGGGGCATTCCTGGCGCAGAATCCGCACAGCTCCTTCTTCTACCTGTTCACCGGGCTTCACGCCGCGCACCTTCTGGGCGGGCTGGTCGCGATGGCCATGGTTCTTTTCGGCCGGAACAAGCGACGCGAGCTGGTCGACGTGGTGGCCTATTACTGGCACTTCCTGGGCGTGTTGTGGCTCGGGCTGTTCTACGTGTTGCACTCGCGTTGAGGATCCTGGCTCTCAACGGCGGGTCGAGCAGCTTCAAGTGCCGCCTCGACGATGTTTCGGCCGATCCTCCGTCGGCGCCGCCGAAACCTGTATGGCAGGCGAGTGTCGAACGCGGAGCCGATCTGCAAAAGCTGTTCGAATCCTTACCGAAGCCGGTCGATCTGGTAGGCCACAGGATCGTCCACGGTGGAAAATTTCGGCACAGCACCCGGATCACGGCGGAGGTTCACGCGGAGATCGCGCGCGAAGCGGAGGTCGCGCCGGCGCACAATCAGTACGAGCTCGAAGCGATCGATACCGTCGAGCGGATCTTCAATGTCCCACAGATCGCCGTCTTTGACGCGGCGTTTCATGCGACGCTCGATCGCGCGGCGTACGTTTATCCAGGACCGTACGAATGGCTGGATCAGGGCATCCGGCGCTACGGATTCCACGGCATAAGTCATCAATACGCGTCGCGGCGTGCGGCGGAGATCATCGGCCGGACCGATCTGCGGCTGGTCACCTGTCACCTGGGAAACGGCGCGTCGCTGGCGGCCGTGCGCGACGGACGAAGTAGCGACACCACCATGGGCTTCACGCCGCTTGAAGGACTCATGATGGGGACGCGCTCGGGCTCGATCGATCCGGGCATTTTGATCGACCTGATTCGCGAGCGCGGCTACACGGGCGAACAGCTCGATCGCGTTCTCAATCAGGAGTCGGGACTTTTGGGCATTTCCGGAATTTCCGGCGACATGCGCGAGGTGCTGGCGGCGGTGGAGGCGGGGAACGATCGCGCGCGGCTGGCGTTCGAAATTTACGCGCACCGCCTGTGCCGCGAGATCGGCGCGATGATCGGCGTGCTGGGCGGAGCGGACGCGCTGGTGTTCACGGGCGGAGTCGGCGAGAACTGCGCGCCGCTGCGGGAGATCGCGCAGAAGCGCTTCGCTTTTCTCGACGCGAAGGTCCTGGTGATTCATGCTGAAGAAGAGTGGGAGATCGTGCGCGAATGTCGGCGCATTGCGGATAATAATACTGTTACTCTCCTGTGACACTATGCCCAATCGAAATCTTATTGCTTTCCTTTTTATCTCCTTTATCTCCGGAGCCGCGCTGCTGACCGCGCAGCCCAAGCCGGAAGCGGACACGATCACGTTTACCAGCGGCGAGAAGCTGGCCGGTCATTTCGTGAGCGCCAACGCGTCGTCGGTCACGTTCAAGAGCGACATCCTCGGCGATCTCACCGTCGACTGGAGCAAAGTGAAGGAACTGCAAACCTCGGCCGCGGTGGCGGTGGTTCCCAAGGGCGTGAAGATTCACAAGCGCGGCGACGTGAGCGCGGTTCCGCAGGGAACACTGGCGGAGTCCAATCAGACGATTCAGCTCACGCCGCCGAAATCCATTCCCGTCGGCGATGTGAACGTGGTGATCGACCAGCCCTCGTTCCAGAAAGCCGTGACCGAAACTCCCAATTTCTTCAAAGATTGGAAAGGCGCGCTCACCGCCGGGGCAACGCTGGTGGAGGCGACGCA
>JAIQFJ010000275.1 GCA_020073325.1 Terriglobia bacterium
GCATCGGCCAGCGCGAGCTTCAGTTCGTCCTGCTTGCGGTATTGTTGAGCGCGCGAGTACAGCGCATCCGGCGAAGTTCCGCACCCGCCGGCGATCAGCACCAGAAGTGCGAGGAGGCTACGGCCAGGTGCTGCCGTTTCCACCACTGCTGCCCACTCCATAGCAGCCTTCAATCGAACATCCCAGATCGACGTGCAGCATCAGCAGGCGGCGCGCCGTCGGGGAAATGAAATACTCGCCCAGGTAAACGGTGCCGAAGTGCGGCACGTAGATCCCATGATCGCGGCGCGTCAGGCCGGGCGGAAGATTGTCCAGGTTGCGAGCCAGCGTGACGCCCAGCACTCCGCTCGGCGACTTGAACCCGCCGCCTTCGTTCGGCGCCATGATCAGCCTGTCGATTTCGCCCTGTACTCTTGCTTCCTTGCCGTACGACTCGGTGAGCCTGCTCCACGTGCTCAGGCTGCTGAACGTGTCCGTCGCCAGGTCGACGTCGAAGGGATGCCCGGCGATGCGCAGATTCTCGAATCGCGAGCCGAGAATGATGAACGACGCTTCCGACCGGTCGTCGGAATGCTTCGAGGTGAGCCGCACCACCATCCGGTCGCAGGTGACGACGTCCAGAATGTTCAGTCCTTCCACCACGACATACGATAGCGTGCCGTGGGCTTTGTCGAGTTCGCTATAGCTCCCAACGACGTTCGATTCGGCGCACTCGAACGAGAAAATATTGCGATGGCGGAATTTTTCAGCGCGCGCCGAGCCGTGACCTCCGTTGATCGGCAGCGCGGCCGAGGCCTGAATCGGCATCGTTTCCTGGAACGGCAACGTGATCTTTCCGGTCGCGGCAACAGCTTCAGCATGGTAGAGGAAGCGAATATTCATGATTGGATTTAGATTAGTGGAATCGCAGGGTGAATGGATAGCGTGCCAGTTCCGTCCCGTCATTCCCCGAAATCGTCAGCACATAGCGGCCGGGCTCCAGCGCATGCGCCGGCAGCAGCACTTGCATCGACTGGCCCGGCGCGGTGGCCGCCATCTGGATCGAATATTGCACGGCGCCGCCGCCTTCAGGCTTCAGCGCAGCGCTGTAGGACGCGTAGTCGCGGTCCCACGTCCGGTCCATATAGAACGAGTAGAACTGCGCGTTCGCGGGCGGTGCGATGACCGTCTCTTCGCCGCGCGACGCTGCATAGAGCGGATAGGAGGAAATGGATTGCGGCCCCTCCGACGATCGCCGCAATCCGGTTTGATAGCCCACCAGAATCGCCAGGACGATCGCCGCAAACGCGGGGGCGAGCACCCATGGCTGCTGCCACAATTTCCACCACGGCTGTTTCGCCGGCGCCACGGCCGGCTGCACCACCACCACAGGCTCCGTACGAGGGCCCGGACTCTGCTCGATAAAAACGGCTCGAGCATTTTCCTGAAGAACGGACAAAAGCCTCAGCTCCTCCGAACACTGAGGACAATCGAAGAAGTGCCGTTCGAATTCCTCGACCTCGGAAACGGAGAGGTCGCCGAGCACATATCGCTCAGCCGCCCTCAGTTGCATCGCTTCCGGATGATCCATCCTTCATGGCCCTCACTTTCCTAGTGACACGACTTCGCCGTTCGTATCAAAACGATCTTCATTTTCTACGTACTAGAACTAGGTCCGGCGAAGTACGGTACTTCACGGACGCGCCAATCCGCTCCTGTCGAAAGCCTCGCGGAAGCGGCCCTTGGCGCGGTGGACGAGTACGCGAAGATAATCTCGATCTACCTGGAAACGCTCGCAGATGTCTTCTTTGTCGGCCTCTTCGAGGAACACCGCGCGCAGAATGGTCTGGTCTTTTTCGCCCAGCTCCGCCAGAACTGTGCGAACCAGTTCCTTGCGCTCGCGCGTGATCACGCCTTTTTCGAGATTCACGCGCTTATCGACGACGTCCACCGCTTCCTCGGGAATCGGAGGATGACGCGTCGAGGCGCGCAGCAACTCCATCATTACGTTGATACAAACCGAATGAACGTAGGCGCCCAGGCGCTCCGGATGGTCCAGGCTGCGGTCCGATCGGAGAAAGTTCAGTACGCGCAGGAACGTTTCCTGGCGGATATCGTCAATCAATTCCCAGGAGCGCAAACGATAGCGCAGGGAGAGGCGGATGACGCTCGAAAAATGAGACACGAAATGGCGTTCCGTTTCGGGATCGCCATCCCGCAGCCGGCTGAGGTACGCACTATCAAAGGGCGTTTGGTTCAAGGAATTAGGATAACCGGATATGATGGTGGCAGTGGGCCTCGCAACATTTGACCCGCTCATTCACGAGTGGTTTTCATCCCGATTCCGCGACGTTACCGAGCCCCAGCGCCTCGGTTGGCCTGAGATCCGCGCCGGCAACGACGTTCTGATCTCCGCTCCTACCGGATCGGGTAAAACGCTGGCTGCATTTCTTACGGCGATCGACGCGTTGATCCGACAAGCGCGTGAAGGAGATTTGCCGAATGCGACGCAGGTTCTTTACGTCTCGCCGCTCAAAGCGTTGAGCAACGACGTTCATAAGAATCTCGACATTCCTTTACGAGGCGTGGGCGAACTGGCTCAGTCGCGCGGCATTGCTCTGGCGGCGATCCGTACCGCGGTCCGCACCGGCGATACTCCGCAGCACGAGCGCACCGCGATGACGAAGGAAGCGCCGCACATTCTGGTGACGACGCCTGAATCGCTCTTCATTCTGCTGACAGCCGAGCGCGGGCGCGAGATGCTGCGGTCCCTCAAGACTCTGATCGTCGATGAAATTCACGCCATTGCCGACGACAAGCGCGGGTCGCACCTGGCTCTTTCGATCGCGCGGCTGGAAGCGCTGACCGGGCGTCCTTTGCAGAAGATCGGCCTTTCGGCGACAGTGAGCCCGATCGAAGACGTCGCTAATTCTTTGAGCCCGAAGGCTCGCGTGGTTCAAGTGGGACATCGCCGCGAGATGGAACTGGGCGTCGAAGTTCCGCGCGACGAACTGAGTTCTGTCGCGAGCACCGAGATGTGGGGCGAAATTTACGACCGCGTCGCGGAGTTGGCTCGTGAAAATCGCACAACGCTGGTGTTCGTCAACACGCGGAGGCTCGCCGAGCGAGTCGCGCACCATCTGGGCGAGCGGCTGGGCGAAACAGCGGTGCTGCCGCATCATGGAAGCCTCGCGCGGCATTTGCGGCTCGACGCGGAACAGCGGCTGAAGTCGGGCGAGCTGAAAGCCGTGGTCGCCACCGCATCGCTCGAACTGGGAATCGACATCGACACGGTGGATCTGGTTTGTCAGATCGGCTCGCCGCGCTCGATCGCGGTCGCGTTGCAGCGGATCGGCAGAGCGGGGCACTGGGTGGGCGCGTTACCCAAGGGACGCCTGTTCGCCACCACGCGCGACGAACTGATCGAATGCGCGGCGCTGGTTCGTGCGATCCGCGCGGGCGAACTCGATCGTCTCGAGATTCCTCCGGCTCCGCTCGACATCCTGGCGCAGCAAATCGTCGCGGCTTCGGCTTCCGACGATTGGAGCGAAGACGAACTGTACGCGATGATCCGCAGCGCGTATCCCTATCGCGATCTCGGCCGGCGCGAATTCGATTCCGTGATCGAGATGCTTTCCGAGGGCATCGCGACCTCGCGCGGACGGCGCGGGGCTTTTTTGCATCGCGACCAGGTGAATCATCGCGTGAAAGGCCGTCGCGGCGCGCGCCTCGCTGCGATCACCAGCGGCGGAGCGATTCCTGACACTTCGCAATATCAGGTGGTCGCCGAACCGGAGGGAACGGTGATCGGGTCGGTCGATGAAGACTTCGCCGTCGAGAGCATGGCCGGCGATATTTTCATGCTCGGCACGACTTCTTGGAAGATCCGCCGCATCGAGCCCGGCCGCGTTCGTGTCGAGGACGCGCACGGGTCGGCTCCCTCGATTCCGTTCTGGCGCGGCGAAGCTCCCGGCCGGACGCGCGAATTATCGAACGAAGTCTCGCGCCTGCGCGTCGACATCGCCGCGTCGGAAAATCCGATCGAGATGCTGGAACGCGAATGCGCGCTCGACCGGCGCGGCGCGGAACAGGCCGCCGCCTACGTGCTGGCCGGAAAGCGCGCGCTGGGTGTGATCCCCAGCGAAGACGTGGTCGTCGCCGAGCGATTTTTCGACGAAGGCGGCGGCATGCAGTTGATCATCCACGCGCCGTTCGGGTCGCGGATCAACAAGGCGTGGGGGCTCGCGCTGCGAAAACGTTTCTGCCGGACCTTCAATTTCGAGCTGCAGGCAGCCGCGACCGACAACGGACTGCTGCTTTCCCTCAGCGATCAGCATTCGTTTCCGCTCGAATCCGTTTTCCAGTTCCTGCATACGAATACGCTGGAGCACACACTGACGCAGGCGATGCTTCCCTCGCCGATGTTCGGCGCGCGCTGGAAGTGGAACGCGTCGCGAGCGCTGGCGGTCCCCCGATTTGCGGGTGGGAAAAAAGTCCCGCCGCCGATTCAGCGCATGCGGTCCGACGATCTGCTCGCAGCGGTGTTCCCCGATCAAGTGGCGTGCGCGGAAAATCTGGAAGGCGAGATTCGCATTCCCGATCATCCGCTGGTGAACGAGACCATCGCCAATTGCCTGCACGAAGCGATGGACATGAACGGCCTGATGCGCCTGCTGGAGCGCATGGATGAGGGCTCTCTGAAAATTGCCGCGGTGGATACGCCGGAGCCCTCGCCGTTCTGCCACGAAATTCTCAATTCGAATCCGTTCGCTTATCTCGACGATGCGCCGCTCGAAGAACGCCGCGCGCGAGCCGTACAGTTGCGCCGTACGCTGCCCTCTGACGATGCCGCGGGAATCGGCGCGCTCGATCCGGCTGCGATCGCGCAGGTCGCGGAGGAATCGTGGCCGGTGGTGCGCGATGCCGACGAACTGCACGATGCGCTGCTGACGCTGATCATTCTGCCGCCGGTCGCGGAGTGGCAGAACCACTACGACGAACTCGCGCGCGCGGGCCGCGTGCAGACGATCGGAAACTGGTGGGTCGCAACGGAGCGCCTCGGGCGCATCGACGATCATGTCGCGATTCTGCGCGGATGGATGGACTCGATCGGTCCAGCGAAACCCTTCGATATAGCCTCGCGCCTGGGGCTCATGCTGAGCGACGTCGAAATCGCGCTCGGACAGCTCGAATCCGAAGGCCAGATCCTGCGCGGGAATTTTTCATCGACCGAAATGCAGTTCTGCCATCGACGCGTCCTGGCGCGCATTCATCGCATGACGCTGGGACGTCTGCGCCGCGAAATCGAACCGGTGACGTCAGCGGGTTTCATGCGATTCCTGTGCCGCTGGCAGCACCTCGCGCCGGGAACGCAACTGCACGGCGTCGACGGGTTGTTCCAGGTACTCAAGCAGCTTCAGGGATACGAAATTTCCGCCGCGGCTTGGGAATCGGTGGTCCTGCCGCGAAGGATCGCCAAGTACGATCTCGAATGGCTCGATCGTTTGTGCCTGGCCGGCGAAGCGATGTGGGGACGGCTTTCTCCGCATCCGGCTTTGGAGACCGAAGGCGCGCGGCGCGTGCGGCCGACCCGAGTCGCGCCGCTGGCGATCTTTCTTCGCGAAGATGCGTCGCGATTGCTGCCGCCGCAACAAGGTTCGGTTCCGTTGTCGCACGCAGCGGCTGACGTTCTGGCGGCGCTCGAAAAACGCGGGGCATCGTTCTTCAACGAACTGGTTCGCGCCACCGGCCGTTTGGCGAGTGAAGTGGAGGACGGCCTCTGGGAACTGGTAGCCGCGGGTCGCGTCACCGCCGACGGTTTTGAAAATCTGCGCGCGCTGATCGATCCCAAGCGCCGTCGCGGCGAAGGGCGAGGCCGCCTGGCTCGTCCGCGTCACGCTGCCGGCCGCTGGGCGCTGATGGAACACGGATCTGAGCATGAATCGGGGCAGCCCGATCCTGAATTTTTCGCGAAGCTGCTGCTCGATCGATGGGGCGTCGTGTTCCGTGATTTGCTCGCGCGTGAATCGCTGGCACCGGCTTGGCGCGATCTTCTCGTCGTTCTGCGCAGGATGGAAGCGCGCGGTGAAATTCGCGGCGGACGCTTTGTTTCCGGTTACGTCGGCGAGCAGTTCGCGCGTCCCGAAGCTTTGGATCTGCTGCGCCACATTCGACGCACCGGCCAGTCCGACGAGCGCATCGAAATCGCGCTCGCCGATCCGTTGAATCTCACCGGTGTCGTCCTGCCTGGACCGCGCACCAGCGCGCTGGCGCAAGGATCGCTTCGTTTGCTCGACGGAGCCCCGGAATTGGCGGCGTCCGCGTAGCAGGACTTATTGTTTCTTCGGAATGATGTGCATGAATCTGCCGACGCGCTTTGCGCCGCGTTTCAAACCGCTCTCGTAGGGATCGGGACCGTTGTCCGCGGGAGATGGGACGTCGGCGGACTCAGGGATCGGCGCGGGCGCAGCGCTGGACGGCGCGGCAAGCGGGGCGGCCGGCGACAGGATCTCAACCGGATCGGAGGCGGCCACGCGCGAAGCGGGCTGCCGGCGAACGATCGGGCGAGGCGGCAGTTCAACGTGCTGTGCGGACGGGCCGCTGGATTCGAGGTGCGTCGCGGCTCCGGCGGGCGTCCATGAACGGATCAGATCCCAGCCGTATCGATAGACCCCCCAACCAAGCACAGCGACTCCCAGAAACACCATGGTGCTGGGTCCGAATCGAAAACTTTTCGATACAAATCCCTCGACCGAGCCGAACATGAGCAGCGCGGCGAGGAGAAAAACAGCGCCGATTTCGTAAGCGAGGGTCGAGTTCATTGCTTCTTTGTGGCTGGGGCTGCGCGTATCGCTTGTATCTGTCTTAACCAACGATCGGCGGTTTGCCTGGTTTCTTTATTGGCTCCGGCCGCGATTTCTTCGATTCTCTTTCCTCTTTCCCGCGTTGCTGGCATAATTCATAACCACAAATGCCCCTGGTTTTGCGAATTCCTGGGGATTTCCGCGCCGATTCTGCGGCGTCATTGCTTTATTGTGACCCGCGCGCCGGAGGGTGCAATATCCACGCGGTCGATGTCGTAATCGAAATCGAACGGCTCGTTGATCTTCGCATCGGGATACAGCGGCGCGAAAAACGTCTTCACCAGAAATTCGATGACGGTTTGATTCGCGACGGCTCTGCCGATCTCGACGCGCGTCAGATAAACGATGCATCTGCCGCCGCCAGATTCGATGCGCACACCGACACGCAGCGGGCGCTCGCCTTCGATCAGTTTTTCGATCAGCCAGTTGGTCGACGCGCCCTTGGCCTGGCGCATCTTCAGAAAATCGACCAGCGCGTAGCCCGCGGCAGTGCCGTTCCCGAGTTCGACGCGCGGATCGCGCATTCCTTCGGGGACTACCTCAGGAACCTTGACGCGCGCCCAGGCATTGATCTCTTCGGGAGTGAACGTGACGCTCGATCCGCGCTTCACCTGGCGCTGCTCGATCGAATCGAGCTTGCGGACCACGCTGTCGTACAGCGGATCCGCGGCGTGCAGCGTCAGAGCCGCGAGCAGCAGCAGGCTACTGCTTGGCCTGCGCAACCTTCTCGATCTCGGTGAGCTGCCTGCGGACCTGATCCGAATCCGGACCCGTCGGAACATCCTTCAAGTATGCCTTCAAACATTCCGCGGCGGCTGAGAAATCCTGCTTCTGCGCGAGAATCACGCCCAGCAGATAATTCGACCGCGGATTTTCATGCCGCACGTCGAGCTTTACCGCCTCGCGCATACTCTTCTCCGCGGGGTCCAGTTTCTGAAGCTGCAGATTGGCGAGCCCGTTGAAATAGAACGCCGACGGGAAATCGTAAGGATTCAAGTGCAGCACTTTATCGGTCATCTCGGCGACTTCCGGCCATTTCTTCGCCTTGGCATCCAGTATGTAGAGACGCTCGTACGGATTGATATATTTCGCGTCGGCTGCAACCGACTGGCCGTACGCCTTGCGCGCTTCCTCGACGTGGTCGCGCTGTTCGTAAACCCGGCCCAGTTCGAACCATGCAATGGCGTACTTCGGATACAACTCCACCGCCTTTTCGAAATTCTTCTGTGCGTCGTCGGGCTTGCTCTTCTTTACCGCGTCCAGCCCCTTTTCGTACGCCTTCCGGGCATCCTTGGGCGCCAGCGACGAGGTTGCGCTTACGGTCAACCCTTCGACGTTCGCCAGCCGGTGCAGCACGATCGTGCCGACTTCGGCGTCATCCATGTAGCGCTTGCCCGCCAAAGAAATCAGGTCGGAGCGATAGCCCGGAAACTGCGCGCGCAGGTCGCAGCCCGCCAGCATGGTTTCTCGAACTCCGCCCATCGCCGGATTGACGCCCGGCAGATCGCCGCGATTGGGAGACTCGCTGGCGTCCGCCATCATGCCCATCTCCTGGCCGAGCGTCGCCGAGAAGTGTCCCTTCGAGTCGGTGTATGCTTCAGGCCGCGGACGTCCGCCGGCGCAGATCCGTTCGACCAGCGTGCCTTGCGGCGGCGTGGTGCCGTCGTCGAGCACCACTTTCCCCGTGATCAGAATCGGACGCGGAGCATCGGTGGGGAAAGGATTGGTGGAGGCAGGTCCGGCGGCTCCCGGCAGGCCGGGAGTAGGACGGTTCGTCGTGCCTCCGGGCGGGGTCGTACTGGGGGTTCCTCCTGAGGTGGCCCCGCGACCTTGGGCGAAGGCGCCAACCGTTACGATCAGTGCTGCGGCCAATAATCGGTACTGCATGCTGCCCCGATTATACTCCGCTGGATTCAGGTATATAGGATTCGTGTTGTTGACACAGGATTAGACGAACATCCACAGTGGAGGAGATGAGACTTTTTCTCCCCGTCCTCGCGGCGGTGCTTCTCGCGGCCTGCTCAGAGACGCCGGCCCCTGCTACAAAAGCCAACGAGCCCGAAAAACCGTCCGAGCCGATCACCGGACGCCAGGCTTTTCAGATGACCTACCCGCAGGCCCGAATCTGGGC
>JAIQFJ010000276.1 GCA_020073325.1 Terriglobia bacterium
AAATAATCGTCCAGCGTGCTTGGAATGTCGTTGGTGCCCCACATCGAAATGAGGTTCGACAAACCCGCGCCGGCGGCCGCGCACTTGAAGCGATTGGTCTGCGTGATCACCCAGTTGGTCATATAGCCGCCGTAGCTCCAGCCCATCACGGCAAGCTTGTTCGGATCGGCCACGCCCATCTGAATGACGGAATCGACGCCGCTCATCAGGTCCTGAAAATCGCCGCCGCCCCAGTCGTCGACATTGGCTGCGCGGAACGGCAAGCCGTAATTGGTCGAGCCGCGCGGATTCGCGCGCAGCACCGCCCAGCCTTTGGCGGCGAATGAGGCGATCGGATACAGGCCGCTGGCGCCGATGAACGCTTCGTTGAAAGCGCCCGCCGGTCCGCCGTGAATATTGAGGATCAGCGGATATTTTTTCGACTTGTCGTAGTTCACCGGCAGCGTCAGCAGTCCTTCGATTTCCTTGCCGTCTTTCGCCTTCCAGCGGATCACGCGCGTTTCGCCGAGGCCGGTCTTGGGCAGTTCGACATTGGCGGCGCTGACGCGCACGGGTTTCATCGACGCGACGGGCATCACGTAAGCCTCCACCGGTTCGTCGGGCGTCTGCATCGCGATTCCAGCGTAGGTTCCGGTGCGGTTGAAAATCACGCCCGGGTTGAACGTGCCGCGCTGCGTGGTGAAGACTACCGCGGGCGGCCCGTCCACCGGCATCGCGTAGAGCGCGGCGCGCGTACGCAGGCCCTCGCTGAAATAGATCTTTGAAGAATCGCGCGCCCAGGAATCGAGCGTGGGCGATTGATCGGCGGTGGGCGGAAGCTGGCGCATTTTCATGTCGGCCAGGGTCAGCAGCACGACCGCGTTTCCGTCGATGCGCTTCGACGACGAGTTGGCGCGCACGAACGCGAGATAACGGCCGTCGGGCGAATAGCGCGGCTGCGACTCGGCCGCGGGCGTCGTCGCGATGTTGCGGACTTCTCCGGTCTCGATCGCGACTTCCAGAATGTCCGATTTGCGCGCGTCGTCGGCATCGGGTGTGGGACGCGTTTCGTAGGCGATGTGCGTCGAGTTCGGCGACCAGTCGAACTGTCCGACGTTGTACGGTCCGCCGCCGATTTTCTTCACCGCGCGCTTGCCGTTGACGTCGGGTTCGACCGGAATGATCCACAACGAAAGATTGTGCGGATTTTCGTCGAGCACGTGGAAGTCGCGCTTCTCGCGCTTGGCGCGATCTTCGTCGGGATCAGGCTCGCGGCCGGCGAAAGCGATCCACTTGCCGTTGGGCGAAATGGAAAACGCGCCGAGATTGCCGGACCACGTCGTGATCTGCTCGGCTTCGCCGCCGTCGACCGGGATGCGATAAATATTGCGCTTCCCGCTGCGGTCGGAGCCGAAGAAGACCCATTGCGAATCGGGCGAAAACGCGGGCGCGTTGGAGCTTTTTTCGCCGCGCGTGAGCTGAATCCGCGATGCGCCGTCGGCGTGCGCAAGATAGACCTGCGCGTTCGACTCGGACTTTTCACCATCCATGACCGGATGCGTTTCGGTCCACACGGCGAGCTTTCCGTCAGGCGACGGCACGGCCGCCGATACGGATTTGACTTTCATCGACAACTCCGGCGTCCATTGAGCCAACAGAACGCCGGGAATCAAAAGGAGCAGCGCGCGTTTAACGAACATATTTATCCACCCAATCCAAATGTCTCTGCATGATGTCGAGAACGAACTTCGGTTCCTGCGGCCCGTGCGGCTGGCGCGGGTAGGTCACCATTTTTGCGATCACGCCTTCGCGTTTCAAAGAATGATAAAACTCGTAGCCTTGCGAAGTCGGCACGCGAATGTCGGATTCGCCGTGCAGGACCAGCGTCGGCGTGGTGACGTTCTTGACGAACGTGATCGGCGAATGTTTCTGGAAACTATCGAACTGCTGCCAGGGCTCGCCGCCGAAATAATCGGGGATGAAGCCGGCCACGTCGCTGGTTCCGGTGAAGCTCCACAGATTCGAGATCCCCGCGCCGACCACGGCGGCTTTGAAGCGATGCGTCTGGGTGACGGTCCACGACGTCATGAATCCGCCGTAGCTCCAGCCCATGATGGCCAGGCGATCGGGATCGGCGATGCCCATCTGGATCACGCGATCAACGCCGGTCTGGTCGTCATCATAATCCTTGCCGCCCCAGTCGTTGTAGTTCGCGAATCGAAACGTCTTGCCGTAGCCGCCCGAACCGCGCGGATTGGGCCGCAGCACGGCGTAACCCCGCGCGGCGAACACGGCGATGGGATAGAGTCCGCTGCGTCCGATGAACGTTTCTTCGAACACGCCGGTGGGTCCGCCGTGAATGTTGAGGATCAGCGGATATTTTTTGCCGGCCTCGTAGTTGACGGGATACGTCAGCAGGCCTTCGATTTCCAGGCCGTCCTTCGACTTCCACTTGATCGCCTCGGTCTTGCCGAGCGCGAGTTTCGGCAGATCGACGTTGGCCCGACTGACGCGCACGGGCGATTTCGACGCCACCGGCATGACGTAGGCTTCAGGTGCTTCGTCGGTCGATTCCATCGGCATGCCGATGTAGTTGCCCGATGCGTTGAGCATCGTGCCGCCGTTGGCGATCACGCCTTTCGACGGTTCGAAGAAAACGCGCGGCGGACCGTCGACAGGCATTTCGAAAATCGCGTCGCGCGTGCCTTTGTTTTCGATGTAGAGCAGCCGGTCGCCCGAAAAGCCGATGAGCGAAGGCTGCGAATCGGAGGTGGCGGGCAGCATCCGGACCTCGCCGCTGGAGCGGGTGACTAACGCGATGGTCGCGTCGAAAGCCCAGTGCGGAGGCTCGGTTGTCGATTTCGGGAATGCCAGGTAGCGGCCGTCGCGCGAATAGACGGGGCTGCCGCCGAAGGTGTGCTGCGGCGAATTGAACTTGACGGCTCCGCTGGCGACGTCGATTTCGGTAACCTCGGAGCCTGTCCAGCTATCGGCCACCGGAGTCGCCTGATGGCTGAAGGCGACGCGTGAGGAATCGGGCGACCAGGAGAATCCGTTGACGTGGCGCTTGCCGTCGGTGAGCTTGCGTTGCGGACGTTTGCCATCGGCGTTGGCCTCGGCGGGGATCACGTAGATGGAATGATTTTCGGGATTCGCGTCGACCACGCGATAGTCGCGCTTTTCTTTTTTGTTTTTTTCTTCGTCGGGCGGGGGCTCATAGCCGCTGAACGCGATCGTCTTGCCGTCGGGCGAGAGGCGATACGAATCGAGGGATCCTTTGAAGTCGGTGAGCATTTCGGCTTCGCCGCCGGCGATCGCGATGCGATAGACGTTCATCTTTCCCGATCGCGGCGAGAGGAAGTAGATCGTGGCGCCGTCGGGGGAAAAGGTGGGGCTCATGGCGCTCTTGTCGCCGCGCGTCAACTGCATGCGATGGGAGCCGTCGGCGTGGGCGATGAAGAGATGCGTGAGCATCTCGCTGTGATCGGAGTCCATCCAGGATTGAGTTTGCGCCCAGACGACTTTGGATCCGTCGGGCGAAGGCAGGACGCTCGAAACCGTTTTGAACTGCATGGAAAATTCGGGTGTCCAGGAAGTGGGTGAGGACGACGGCGCCTGGGCAAGCGCGAGTCCCGCCAGCGCGGGGAGCAGAAGCGTGGCTTTCATATTCGCCACTAATATGTCACAAATCGCGCGGGCAAGCGGGATATGCACGAAGATCAATGCTCGCCGCTTCCTCCGGTCGCGGTTCATTACCGGCGTCTTGCGAGCGCCGGTAATGGTCACGACTCTTCAGGCGACGCTCGTCCCGCCGGATTACGCCCGGCGAGCTACGATCAGGGAGATGGAAGAGATCGAAATTTTTTCCGCGATCGGCGAAGAGGGTTTCGCGAGGCTGGTGGCGGCGTTTTATCGTCAGATTCCCTCCGACGATCTGCTGGGACCTTTATATCCGGCCGACGATCTGGCGGGCGCCGAAAAGCGGCTGCGCGATTTTCTGATGTTTCGCTTCGGCGGCCCGGCGACGTATCTCGAAGAGCGCGGGCATCCGCGGCTCAGGATGCGTCATGCTCCGTTCGCGATCGGCGGGGCGCAGCGGGACCGGTGGGTTCAATTGATGAATCGCGCGCTGGAGGAAGCGGCGCTGCCCGCGCAGGCGCGGGATGTCCTGCGGCAGTTCTTCGAATCGACCGCGACGTTCCTGATCAACCGGGCTGCCGGATTGTAGCTGATCGTTTCGCCGACGGCGTGGCCGATGAGGCTGATCGAGCCGGCGGCTGGGTAATAAACGCCGCTTGCGTCCGGAATTCGTTTCCGATATTAGTTTCATATGGCGTTTTTCGGGGACTTGAAGTTTGCGCTCCGTTCGCTTACGCGGACCAAGGGGTTGACGATCACCGTCGTGCTGACGTTGGCGCTCGGCATCGGTGCGAATGCGGCGATCTTCACGCTGGTGCGCGGCGTGCTTCTGCGGCCGCTGGTGAATCGCGATGAAGACCGGCTGATCTACATCCGGCAGAGTGCGCCGGGGTTGAAGCTCGACGACGCGGCGTTCTCGGTGCCGGAGATTCTCGATATCAAGAAGGGAATTCGCACGCTGAACGGGCTGGGGGATTTTTCGACGATCGGATTTACGATGGTCGGGCTGGGCGAACCGCGCGAGGTGAGGGCGGGGGTGGTCGGCGGGTCGTATTTCGATGTGATGGGGCTGCATCCGGTGCTGGGGAGGCTGCTGGATGCGCGTGACGATGGGCCGGCGGCGGCGGGGGCGATGGTGCTGACATATCGTTTCTGGTCGACGCAGTTGAAGAGCGATCCAGGGGTGCTGGGGAAGACGGTGCGGCTGGGGACGCGCTCGGCGACGATTGTCGGCGTGCTGGAACCGTCGGTGCCTTATCCGGCGGAGACGGAAATTATCGCGAATATCGTGACGAGTCCGCATCATCTGTCGGCGACGATGGTGACGGGGCGCGTGCACCGGATGACGGAACTGTTCGGGCGTCTGGCTCCCGGGGAGACGCTGGATTCGGCGCGCGCGGAACTGAAGACGATTCATGCGGCGATGGTGAAGGATCATCCGGAGTCGTATACGGCGAGCGCGAATTTCCAGATCGACGCGGTGAAGCTGCGCGACCAGATCACGTCGCGGGCGAAGACGGTGCTGTGGGTACTGCTGGCAGCGTCGGGGCTGGTGTTTGTGATCGCGTGTTCGAATGTCGCGAATCTGATTCTGGCAAAAACGGTGAGGCGCGAAGGAGAGCTGGGGATTCGGGCGGCGCTGGGCGCAAGCACGGCTGCGCTGCGGAGAACGCTGCTGGCGGAGAGCCTGCTGCTGTGCGGAGCGGGGGCACTGATCGGAATTTTGAGCGCGCGGCCGATGGTGGCGGTGCTGGCTCGCTATGCGACGCGATTTTCGGTGCGCGCGCTCGATCTGACGGTGGATTGGAGCATGGTGTGGGTGGGCGGCGCGCTGGCGCTGGTGTCGGCGGTCCTGCTGGCTTATGTGCCGCGCTTGCCGTCCTACGTGCTGGGCGTGGCGAGCGGCAGTCCGAGGATCGCGTCGGGAAATACGCGGCAGCAGCGCATGTTCGCGGTGACGCAGATCGCGGCGTCGTTCATTCTACTGGCGGGGGCGAGCATGCTGCTGAAGACGCTGCTGGCGCTGCAAGCCACGCAGACGGGGTTCGATATGCCACGGGTGCTGGCGCTGAATGTGCCGTTGATGTCGTATGGGCGGACGCCGGATCAGGTGACCGAGTTCTATAAAGAAGCGATCCGGCGGATTTCGGAGCTGCCGGGCGTGGACCGGGTTGCGGTGGGGACCGTCGTGCCGTGGCGCGATGCGGGGACGTTCGGTCCGGGATTTCAATTTTCGGTGGACGGTCGCGTGCGGGCGAATGGCGAAGAGGATCCGCGCGCGCGGTTCCGCAGCATTTCGGGCGGGTTTTTCGATGCTCTGCGGGTGCCGCTGCTGGCAGGCCGCGATTTTAACGATGCGGATCGGCGGCAGTCGGAGAAGGTTGTGATCGTGAGCCAGAGCCTGGCGCAGCGCATGTTTCCGAATCAGGACGCGGTGAATCACAGCATCATCTGGACGGATCCGGTGATGAAGTTTATCGACGTGGATCAGACGCCGCGCAGGATCGTCGGGGTGGTGGCGGACGTTGACGATGAGAACGTCGTGCCGGGGCCGGCGTACACGGTGTATCACCCGTTCGAGCAGATGGTCTTCGGCGGACGTCTGTTTGTGCACGTGAACTCGAATCCGTATGCGCTGGTGTCGCCGGTGACGCGGATCATTCGGGATTTGTCGGTGGACCAAGTAGTGGAGAGAGCGGCGACGCTGGAGGATGTTCGGGCGGAGGTGCTGGCGCCGGACCGGCTGAACACGATCGTGTTCGGAGGATTCGCGGGCGTGGCGCTGGCGATCGCGGTGGTGGGGGTGGCGGGCGTGCTGGCATTTTCGGTCAGCGGGCGGACGCGCGAGTTCGGAATCCGGCTGGCGATCGGATCGCAGCCGCGGAGTCTGATCGCGGGCGTCGTGGCGGAAGGCGCGGTGATGGCATCGCTGGGTGTGCTAGCGGGCGCGATTGGCGGATATGCGCTGGCGCAGTTCGCAAGCAGCTATTTCAGCGACGTGAAGATGCCGGGAGCGCTGCCGGTGGTCGCGTCGGCCATGGTGCTGCTGGCGGCGGCCGCGGTGGCGTCGCTGCTGCCTGCGGTGCGCGCGGCTCGCGTCGATGTGATGCAGGCTTTGCGGTCGGAGTGATCGGTCAGATCGGAAGTGTGGGTCGCGTGACGGAGAGCGCGCGGCTGTCGAGGTCCTGCGTGACCCATTTTTTCTTCAACGCGACTTGAAGAATCGCCGCGCCGAGTGCGCCGCCGAGGTGCGGGCGGCGTTCGCTCCAGTCGAGGCAGGCGCAGGCGAAGCGGCGGCGGAGGGCGCGCGCCGCGTCGAGATCGATGCCGAGGGACGCGAATCCTTTTTCTCCGCCGGGCGTGACTTTGTAGGCGGCGGTGAGCCACTTCAGCTCCAGAAGGCGATCGTGAAGCGAGACGCCGATGGTTCCGGCGATAGGGTCGTAGCAGGTGCGCGCGGCGCGGAGGCGGTTCGGCGTGCTTGGAACGAACTCCCGGCGCGCGCCGCCAAGCACGCTCAGAGCTTCGAGCGCGGTCGCGACGTGCGGATTTTCCAGGGCGAAGTAGCGGTGCTTGCCTTGCACGTGGACTTTCACGAGGCGTTCTTCTTTCAGGCGATTTAAGTGAACGCTCGCCGTCGACGGGCTCACGCCGGCGACGATGGCGAGTTCGGTGGCGGTGCGGGCGCGGCCGTCGAGCAGCGAATAAAGCATTCGCGCCCGCGCGGGCTCGCCGATGGCGGTGGCGATTGCGGCTGCTTTCGCGTCAGCGTCGCTTGCAGGCATAGTTTGATCGTAGACGAAGTGTGTCTGCGCGGCAAGGCGCATACTGGCGGGCATGACTCGACGCGAGGCGGTCGCCGCGATGGGCGCGATCGGCCTGTTTGCCAGGAGCAAAACAATGAAGATTACCTGTGTGATCCGATACGAGATCGATCCGTTCCAGCGCGACGCTTTTCAGAAATACGCCGAAAACTGGGGGCGCATCATTCCGCGATGTGGCGGACATCTGGTGGGATATTTTCTTCCTTACGAGGGGACCAATTATGTGGGCTGGGGGCTGATCGCGTTCGAAAGCCTGGCGGCTTACGAAAATTACAAAGCGAAGCTGCGGGCGGATCCGGAGGCTCGCGAGAATTTTGCGATGGCGCAATCGAAGCGATTCATTTTACGCGAGGAGAGAAATTTTGTGGAGGTGGTGGAGGGGACGTTCGAGCGGGGCGTCGTGACGCGGTGAGGTTTGTGAGATGGCGGGATTGAACCGCTCCCTGTGGTCGCGGCTCGCTTGCACCCCGACGCTTGAATACGCGGTTTTGATAGAGTCGGCGCATGAGCCAAACCGTTTTTATCACAGGAGTGTCGACGGGCATCGGCCGCGCGGCGGTTGTGTATTTTCGCGACCAGGGTTGGAACGTCGTGGGGACGATGCGCAAGCCGGATGCAGATCTGGCGTCGTCGAACGTGAAGATCATCGCGCTGGATGTAACGGACAAGAAGACGATCCGGCCGGCGCTCGACCAGGCGTTGAGCGCGTTCGGGCATGTCGATGCGCTGGTGAATAACGCCGGCTATGGAACGTTCGGTCCGCTGGAGGCGGCGTCGGATGAGCAGATCGAACGGCAATTCGCGACGAATGTCACCGGGCTGATGCTGGTGACGCGCGAGTTTCTGCCGCATTTTCGCGAACGGAAGAGCGGAGTGATCATCAACATTTCGTCGGTGGGCGGAGTGGCGACGTTTCCGTTTTACAGCCTGTATCACGGGACGAAGTGGGCCGTCGAGGGATTTTCGGAGTCGCTCAATTTTGAGCTGAATCAGTTTGGGATCCGCGTGAAGCTGGTGGAGCCGGGGGCGATCAAGACGGATTTCGCGGGACGGTCGCTGGACGTGATGACGAAGGACGGGCTGACGGCTTACGACGATCTGATGAAGAAATTTCGGGAGAGTTGGGCGGCGGGGCGGCAGTGGTCGAGTCCGGAAATGGTGGCGGGGGTGATCTATCAGGCGGCGACGGATGGGAGCGATCAGCTTCGGTACATCGCGGGGGATGACGCGAAGATGGTGATCGAGACTCGGGGGAAGATCACGCAGGAGGAGTATTACGCGATGATCCGGAAGCGGCTGGGAGTTTGAGGGCCGATAACGAGCCTGTGAGAAAACCCCGGCCTTACGGGTGCGAGTGAGGCGGCGAGCCCGCTTCCAGGCGTTTCGTAACCAATCCACATCAGCCGGCACGGCTACCGGCTCGCCGCTCTGACGAGCGGCCCCACATGCTTGGTCAAGTTGAGTTTTA
>JAIQFJ010000277.1 GCA_020073325.1 Terriglobia bacterium
GTAATTTGAGGCCTTTGGCACGCGCGGACAAAGGGTAACTACGCGGGTCAACGGCCGCTTCCCCGGAACTGTTGAACCTGGAGAGTTACACGCAACTGGACGCGCCTCGCGACCTGGCCAAGGTTTTCGACACGACGGAATACGCCCGCTGGAAAGGGTTCCGCATGTCGGAGGATTCGCGCTACGTCGCATTGACGCTGCCGCACGTGCTGCTGCGCGTCCCCTACGGCAAGGACACCAAGCCGGTGGACGGCTTTCATTATGAAGAAGGCGTGACGGGCGAGGATCATTCGAAATATCTGTGGGGCAACGCGGCTTACGCGCTCGGCGCCCGGATCACGAACGCGTTTGCCCGCTACGGCTGGTGCGCGGCGATCCGCGGCGTGGAGGGCGGCGGACTGGTGGACAGCCTGCCTTCGCATACGTTCCGGACCGAGCACGGCGACGTGGCACTGAAGTGTCCGACGGAGACGATCATCACGGACCGGCGCGAAAAAGAACTCGCCGACCTGGGATTCGCCCCGCTGGTGCACTGCAAAGGCACCGATTACGCGGCATTTTTCAGCGTGCAGACCTGCCAGAGGCCGAAGTTGTACAACACCGATGAAGCCAACGCGAACGCCCGCCTGTCGGCGCAGTTGCCGTACATGATGGCGGTGTCGCGCTTCGCCCACTACCTGAAGGCGATGATGCGCGACAAAATCGGCAGCTTCACCTCGCGCAAGGATTGCGAGATCTTCCTGAATAACTGGATCGTGAACTACGTCACCGAAGACGACCTGGCGCCGCACTCGGTGAAGGCCCAGTATCCGCTGCGCGAGGCTCGCATTGACGTGATCGAGGACAAAGCAAAGCCCGGAGTTTTCAAGGCGATCGCGTTTTTACGGCCGCACTTCCAATTGGATGAGCTGTCAGTATCGTTGCGCCTGGTGGCGGAACTGCCGAAGTCGGCGCGTTAGATTCTTAACCCGATAGAAAGGAGCTTCTCAGAATGGCTGATGATCAAAGATTTTTCTTCCTCGACCTCAAGCCCGCGGGTGTCGACGGAGGCTGCACGAAACAAGGGCATGAGCGCTGGCTGGAACTCGATAGCTGGAACTTCAACATGAACCAGACGGCAGAGCCGAACGCCAAGGGCGGACGGCCGACGAATACGTCGTCGTCGGGATCGTTCAGTTTCCAGATCAAATACAACGATCCGGCGCTGTTTGCGAATTGCAGCAGCGGAAATTTGATCACGCAAGCCATCACGTTCGAAGCGGAGCGCGGAGGCCTGGTTCAGCCCGGCTCGGCCGGTTCGGCGGGGCAGAAGACCACCGGCACCTATTTCCGGCTGGTGTTCACGGGCGTCGTGATTCACGCCTGGGCGCTGGGTGGCGATTCGGGACAGAAGACGGAAGATTGCTCGTTCTCGTTCGAGGAGATCGAGATGACCTACCGGCCGGTGGTCAACGGTGTACTGGGGGCGGCGGTAACGCGGAAGTACGATACCAAGTCGCTGATCGCGACGGCGAGTTAAGGAGGAGAACGCGCCATGGCAATGTATCTGGATGTGAAGAATCCGCCGATCGTCGGCGAAAGCAAGAGCACCAATCCGAACTGGAGCAACAAAATCGAAGTCGATTCGATGCGCTGGGACGTGTCGCAGGCGACTTCGCAGCAGCGCGGCAAAGGTCTGGTGTCGAGCGGCGCGCGGGTCGGCCAGCTTTCCATCACCAAGACGATGGATCAGAGCACGCCGGTCCTGTGGTATCACCTGGCGGCGGGAATTCCGATCGACCAAATGATCCTGCGCGTGAACAAGCCGGGGGCCAAAGGCGGAGCCTACGGCGGGCTGTTCGAAGGCGAGACGAAGGATTTCCAGAACGTGATCGTTTCGTCCTACCAGACCAGCGGCGCGGCGGGCGCGGGTGGACTGCCGATGGAGCACTGGACGTTTTCCTTCACCCGGGTGAAGCTGACGACGCAGGATGTGGATCCGCAGGGCAACCTGCTGCCGGCCAAGACCAAAGGATTCGACTTCGGCCTCGGCTCGCCGATGTAGACTCGCCGTGGCGACTGCTCGGCAGCTTTACGAAGCCGGAAAACTCAACGAAGCCATCGAGGCGCTCGGCGCGGAACTGCGTGGAAATCCGGCGGACGTGCAGGTTCGGACATTTCTGTTCGAGCTGCTGTGCTTCGCGGGAAATTGGGACCGCGCCGATAAACAGCTCGACATTCTGGCCGGCGACGACAAGGACAAGCGCATGGGGGCGCTGCTTTATCGCGCGGCGATCCAGGCGGAACGTATGCGGCAGGAAATGTTCCAGAAGTCGCTGCCTGAAAACGGCGACCATGCCGCCGCGCCGGGCGGATCGCTGAACGGCCAGGCGTTCGGGTCGCTCGAAGATTCCGATCCGCGCATCGGGCCGCGCCTGGAAGTCCTGGCGGGCGGGAATTATATGTGGATTCCGATGGCTCACATTTCGAAGATCGAGATGCAGCCGCCCAAGCGGCTGCGCGATCTGCTGTGGGCTCCGGCGACGGTGGAAACAGGTCCGGCGTTCGGTGGATCGGCGCTGGGCGAAGTTCTGCTGCCGGTCTTGTCGCCGGGTTCGTGCTCGCATTCCGACGACGCGGTGCGCCTGGGGCGCGTAACGATCTGGGACGGTGAGATTCCGTTCGGACAAAAGATGCTGCTGGTCGATGGCGAAGAGATCCCGCTGCTCGAACTACGCAAGCTGGAAATTCAAACGCCGGCGGAGAATTGATCCGCCATGCCGATCGACATCGACGCGCTGCTTGAGCCGATTTCACCCGACGCTCCGAGCGGCGCGGACCTGCGCTACAGCCCTCTGACCGATCAGATCAAGGAAGCTCGCCGCCGCGACGACGATATCGCGCAAGGCGTGTGGAAGCGCGACCTGAAGACGGCCGAGTATCCGCAGGTGATCAAGCTTTCGCGCGAGGCTTTGAGCAAGAAGGGCAAGGATCTGCAGATCGCGGCGTGGCTCGCCGAAGCGCTGGTGCATCAGGAGGGATTCCCCGGCTTTCAGCAGGGCCTGGAACTGATGCAGCGGCTGCTCGAAAATTTTTGGGACACGGTTTTTCCGCAGATCGACGACGACGGCGATCTGGAGTTGCGCGCGACGCCGCTGAGCTGGGTGGCGACACAGCTCGATGCGGCGGTGCGCTCGGTGCCGCTCACGCGTGCGGGTCACAACTGGTATCAGTACAAGGAAACGCGCGGCATTCCCACGGAAGAAGAAGCGCGGATGGATCCGAACAAACAGCAGCGCCGCGAGCAGGCGCTGGCCGACGGCACGCTTCCGCCCGAGGAGTTCGAAAAAGGATTCGAGACCACGCCCGCCGAGTTCAGCCAGAAGATCTACGACGATCTGGGCGCGCTGCTCGAACGCGTACGCCGGCTGGGTTCGTTGTGCGATGAAAAATTCGGCGATGCGTCGCCGGATTTCGGTCCGCTGCGCACGACGATCGAAGAGGTCCAGCTCACGGCGCGGATGCTGCTCAATAAAAAGGGCGGTCCGGCGGCAGTCGCTCAGGACGAGCCGGAAGAGTCGTCCGAAGCCGAGCCTGCGTACGAGACGCCGGCCGACGCTGCCGCGGCAGCTCCGCAGAGAGTGCGGCGGCGCACGGGCGGGGCGGATCCGGCGGATGCGGACGATGCGGCGGAGCGATTGATGTCGGTGGCACGGTTCCTGCGCAAGGAGAATCCCTACGGTGTCGCGCCGTTTCTGATTCCGCGCGCGCTGCGCTGGGGCGAAATGCGCGCGGCCGGCTCCTATCCCGATCCGGCGTTTCTCGCGTCGCCGCCGTCGCAGGTGCGGATGGATTTGAAGCGTCTGGCGGCGGAAGGAAATTGGGAACAGCTTCGCGAA
This sequence comes from Terriglobia bacterium, assembly GCA_020073325.1. Taxonomy (GTDB): domain Bacteria; phylum Acidobacteriota; class Terriglobia; order Bryobacterales; family Bryobacteraceae; genus Palsa-187. The sequence continues at coordinate 3,879 of JAIQFJ010000277.1, forward strand.
ATCGCCGAAGAAGCGGCGGGCCAGCCGTGGGGCCGCGCGTGGCTCGACCTGCAGCGTTATGCGGTGTGGGGCTGCCGCTACACCGGCGCGGATATGGCGGCGCGGGCGATCGTCGCGGAACTGAGGGCTCTGCTCGCCGACATTCCGGAGATCCCCACCTGGACGCTGGCCGACGATACTCCCACCGCGAACGCGGAGACGCAGGCGTGGCTCAAGGAAGAAGGAATCATCGGGCAGCAGGATTCGCGATCGCAGCCGGTCGAATGGACGCCTCCGCCGGCGGCGATCGCGGCGAATGGCGACGGCGCGGAGCCGGCGCCTCCCGATGCCTACGATCTCGCGATGGAAGCGGCGCGCGGCGGGCGTGTGGATGAGGCGATGCATCTGTTATCGGCGGAGATCGCGCAGGAGCAGTCCGGACGCGCGCGATTCCTGCGGCGCGTTCAACTCGCGCAGGTTTGCCTGGCGACCGGGAATGAAGAGATCGGGCGGCCGATTCTCGAAGAACTGGCCGATGAGATCGAGCGGCGCGGCCTGGATTCCTGGGAGAACACGGACATCATCGCGCAGCCGCTGGCGCTGCTGTATCGCACGCTGCCGAATGACGACGAAGCGGCGGAGATTCGCCGGAAATTATACGCGCGGCTGTGCCGGCTGGATCCGGCGCGGGCGCTGACTTTACATAGATAACTATGGCGCGCAAGACCACCACTCAAGGGACCATGTTGCCGTCGGTGCTCGACCGGCTGATCGATCGCGAGCCGGCGAACCGCAACGAGCCGCAAAGCTGGCGCGCGCAATCGATGAAGGAGCTCAAGGACTCGGTGCGCCGCGACCTGGAGTGGCTGCTCAACACGCGCCGTCCGCCGATCGAGCCGCCGGAGTCGGCAAGAGAGTTGTGGCAGTCGGTGTATTGCTACGGGCTGCCGGACACCACCGGATTGTCGCTGCGGTCGACCGACGATCGCAAACGATTGGCGACCGTAGTCGAGCTGGCGATCGCGGCGTTTGAGCCCAGGCTGACGCACGTGAAGGTCTCGGTGCCCGCGACGGCTCCGGCGACGCGCGTGGTGCGGTTTCAGATCGAGGCAATGCTGCGGACCGAGCCTGCTCCCGAGCGCGTGTATTTCGATACGAAGCTCGAACTGGCCAGCGGCGAGTACGCGGTGGAGGGTGAAGCTCGTGCGCGATGAGCTGCTCGGCTATTACGAGCGCGAGCTGACGTATCTGCGCCAGATGGGCGCGCAGTTTGCGACCCGGTATCCCAAGGTGGCGGCGCGGCTGCAACTGGAGGCGAACCGCTGCGAGGATCCGCATGTCGAGCGGATTATCGAGGCCGTGGCGCTGCTTGCGGCGCGGGTGCATCTGCGGCTCGACGACGATTTCCCGGAAATTACGCAGGCGATGCTGAACGTCGTCTATCCGCATTACACGCGGCCGGTGCCGTCGATGTCGATCGCGGAATTTCAACTGCGGCAGGACAAGCTGACGACGTCGCTGAAGGTTCCGAGAAACTCGATTCTGTATTCGAAGCCCGTGGAAGGATTGCCGTGCAAATTCCGCACGTGTTTCGACACGGAGACGTGGCCGATGCGGATCGCGGAGGCGCAATGGACGACGCTCGATCGCCTGGATCCGCCGTTGAAGGCCCCGGGAGCGTTCGCGGCGCTGCGATTGCGGATCGAGTGCTGGCCGGGCGTGAAATTTTCAGCGCTGCCGCTGAGCACGCTGCGGCTTTATCTGGACGGCGAGCCGGCGCTGGTGCACACGCTGTATGAGCTGCTGCTGAACAATACGCGGGCGATCGTGCTGCGCGATCCGCGTCCGAAATTCCGGCAGCGGCCGATCGAGTTGATTCCGGACGCGCTTCGTCCGGTGGGGTTCAGCGATGACGAAGGGATGCTGCCGTATCCTTCGCGATCGTTCGGGGCGTACCGCCTGTTGCAGGAGTATTTCGCGTTTCCGGAGAAATTTTTCTTTCTGGATTTACGCGGGCTCGACGCGCTGCGCTCGGGGGGATTTCAGGACAGCGCGGAGATCGTGTTCATCATTTCGCCGTTCGAAAGAAACGACCGGCAGCAGTTGCTGGAGCTTGGTGTTTCCCCGCGGACGTTCCGCACGGGATGCACGCCCATCGTGAATTTGTTTCCGCAGACGGCGGAGCCGATTCAGCTTTCGCACACGAAGTACGAATTTCCGGTGGTGCCCGACTATCGCCACTCGCGGTCGATGGAAGTGTTTTCGATCGACGACGTTTTCTGCACGTATGAGAAGACCACGGAGACGGTGCCGTTCGAGCCGTTCTTTTCGTTCCGCCATTCGACGCGGGAGCAGGCTCCGACGTTCTGGAACGCGACGCGACGCAATGCGGCTCCGCAGCACGAGGGGCTGACGGAGATGTGGGTGTCGCTGGTGGATCTGTCGGGGCGGCCGGTGACGCGGGATCTCGACACGTTGACGGTGCGGTGCACCTGTTCGAACGCGGATCTTCCGGCGCGGCTGCCGTTCGGCGACGCGGATGGAGATTTCGATCTGGAAGAAGAATCGGCGGTGGAGAAAATCACGGCGATTCGCGCGCCGACGCCGACGGTGCGGCCCGCGGTGAGTCGCGATGCGCTGTGGCGGCTGATCTCGCATCTCTCGCTGAATTATCTGTCGCTGGTGGAGGAAGGGCGCGAGGCGCTGCAGGAAATTCTGCGGCTGTATCACGGCTCGTCGCCGTTTATGGAACAGCAGGTGGACGGGATCGCGGGCGTGAAGAGCGCGCGCAAGTTCGCGCGGGTGATCGGCGATCACGGAATTTCGTACGTGCGCGGGATGCGCGTCGAAATGGAGCTGGACGAGTCGAAATTCGTCGGCGGCGGCGCGTATCTTTTTTCGAGTGTGATCGAGCATTTTCTGGCGCAGTATGTCTCGATGAACAGCTTCAGCCAGCTCGCGGTGCGGACTCTGCAAAGAAAGGAGGCGCTGCGGGAATGGCCGCCGAAAGCGGGCAACCGGATTCTGCTCTAAACCCGAGGCCTCTGCCGGAACTGCTCGAGCAGGGGCCGATGGACTTTTCGTTTTTCCAGGCCGTGCGCCTGCTGCAGCGCGCGGCAGGGGTGCGCGAGCCCATGGGGTCCTTCCTGCACCCGGAGCGCGAGCCGGTGCGGTTTGCGGCGCACGCGTCGCTGGCGTTTCCGGTGGCGGAGATCGAATCGCTGGAGTCGCAGTTCGATCCGCGCGTGAATCAGGACCCTCCGCCGAAGATGACGGTGAATTTTTTCGGCCTGCACGGGCCGTCGGGCGTGCTGCCCACGCGGCTGACGGAGATGATGATCGAGCGCATCTACGCGCGCGATCACACGCTGGCCGAGTTTCTCGATCTCTTCAATCACCGGCTGATTTCGCTGCTGTATCGCGCCTGGGAAAAATATCGATTCCCCGTCGCGTACGAACGCACGCAGGACGATTCGTTCACGCACTACATGCTCGACCTGATCGGGCTCGGCACTCGGGGGTTGCAGGACCGGCAGGCGGTGCCGGATCAGGCGCTGATCGGATACGAAGGGCTGTTGGCGCAGTATCCGCGATCGGGCGCCGCGTTTCGGGCGATGATTTCGCATTATTTCGACGTGGATGTCGAGGTGGAGCCGTTTGCGGGAACGTGGCGCCCTCTCGATTCGGGTTCGCGAACCTGTCTGAAAGATGGCGGGACACGTTCGGAGCAGTTGGGAATCGGGATCGTGCTGGGCGACGAGGTCTGGGATCAGCAGAGCGTGGTGCGGATGAAGCTCGGGCCGATGAAGCTGGCGCAGTATCGAAGCTTTTTGCCCGATGGCGACGCACATGAGCCGTTGAAGTCGCTGTCGCGATTTTTCTGCGGCGACGATCTCGATGTCGAGGTGCAGTTGATCCTGAAGTGCGAAGAAGCGCCGCGGGTCGCGCTGGATGCGGAAAACGTGCCGGCGGCGCGGTTGGGCTGGGTGTCGTGGATGTTTACGAAGCCGCTCGATCGCGATCCGGACGAAACCATTTTGCGGTTATGGGAGCAGTGATATGAACGTCAGCTTGAAGTCGATCATCGGCAAACTGAATCGCACGGCGCGCAACGCGCTCGAAGGAGCGGCTGGGCTCTGTGTTTCGCGCACGCATTACGACGTCGAGGTGGAGCATTACCTGATCAAGCTGCTCGAGGCTCCCGGCGATTTCGAGCTGATCGCCAAACGCTTCGGCATCGATCCCGCGCGGCTTTCCGACGAACTGACGCGCAGCCTGGACCATTTAAAGACCGGCAATGCGCGAACACCGTCGTTCAGTCCGGCGCTGGGGCGGCTGCTTTCGGACGCGTGGAATTTCGGATCGCTCGAATATGGCCTGGAAGAAATTCGCACAGGCGCGACGATCCTGGTGCTGGCTGGCGACCCGGAATTGTCGCGGTTGATGCGCGAGACCAGCCGCGAATGGGCGAAGATCGACGCGGCGGCGCTGCAGGCGGAATTTTTGGGAATCGTTTCGGGATCGCCGGAAGATGCAGAGACCGCGGTGAGCGCGCCCGCCGCGGCGTCGGCGCCCAAGGTGGGAGGAAAGACCCCGAATCTCGATCAGTTCACGATCGACGTGACCGAAAACGCGCGCAACGGCAAGATCGATCCGGTGCTGGGGCGCGATCGCGAGATCCGGCAGGTGGTCGATATTCTGATGCGGCGGCGGCAGAACAATCCGATTCTGACCGGCGAAGCGGGCGTCGGGAAGACGGCGGTGGTGGAGGGATTCGCGCTGCGGATCGTGCATGGCGACGTTCCGCCTCCGTTGAAAAATGTCGCCGTGCGGAGTCTCGATCTTGCGCTGCTGCAGGCTGGCGCGGGCGTCAAGGGCGAATTTGAAAACCGGCTGAAGGGTCTGATCGAGGAAGTGAAGGCGTCCCCGGTGCCGATCATCCTATTTATAGATGAAGCGCACACGATGATCGGAGCGGGCGGGGCGGAGGGGCAGGGCGACGCGGCGAATCTGCTGAAGCCGGCGCTGGCGCGCGGCGAACTGCG
>JAIQFJ010000278.1 GCA_020073325.1 Terriglobia bacterium
GTCGAATTGAACCACATGCTCCACCGCTTGTGCGGGCCCCCGTCAATTCCTTTGAGTTTCAGCCTTGCGACCGTACTCCCCAGGCGGCATACTTAACGCGTTAGCTCCGGCACGAACGAAATGAATCGCTCACACCAAGTATGCATCGTTTAGGGCGTGGACTACCAGGGTATCTAATCCTGTTTGCTACCCACGCTTTCGTGTCTCAGCGTCAGTCGTGGTCCAGTAAGCTGTCTACACCACAGGTGTTCCTCCTGATATCTACGCATTTCACCGCTACACCAGGAATTCCGCTTACCTCTCCCACACTCTAGCATTCCAGTTTCCGCCGCACCCTCCCAGTTGAGCCGGGAGATTTCACAACAGACTTGGAGCACCGCCTACACACTCTTTACGCCCAGTAATTCCGAACAACGCTCGCTGCCTACGTATTACCGCGGCTGCTGGCACGTAGTTAGCCGCAGCTTCTTCTTCGGGTACCGTCATTATCGTTCCCGTCGAAAGAGCTTTACACCCCGAAGGGCTTCATCGCTCACGCGGCGTCGCTGCATCAGGGTTTCCCCCATTGTGCAAGATTCCCCACTGCTGCCTCCCGTAGGAGTCTGGCCCGTGTTTCAGTGCCAGTGTGGCCGTGTGCCCTCTCAGGCCGGCTACCGATCTTCGCCTTGGTGGGCCATTACCTCACCAACTAGCTAATCAGCCGCGGACTCCTCTTTCAGCGCCTTTCGGCTTTCCTCTCACGAGCTTATGCGGTATTATCCCCGGTTTCCCAGGGGTATTCCCCACTAAAAGGTAGATGATCCACGTGTTACTCACCCGTACGCCACTTTACTCAGGGTTGCCCCCTTTCTCGTGCGACTTGCATGTGTTAAGCGCGCCGCCAGCGTTGATTCTGAGCCGGGATCAAACTCTCGTTTGAACCGTTTGAGTTTAATCGCTCCGGTTTGAACTCAGGTTACTGACGAATGTACTTCTATGGACTGAACACCTTCCACGACTTCGCCTTTCGGCTCCGCCGCTTCCGGCATCCATTTTGCGTCCAACCAGATTGTCAATGATCTGCGCAGACAACCCAACGATCCGTTAGGAAAGCTGGCCTGCTGCCCGGCCTCGAAAGCCGTTCGGACACAGCCGACATCGCTTAGCGACATCAGTGCTCCCGGATTCTTCTCCAAGATCCAAATCCGGACAGCTCGCTACAGACGAGCTGGCTGCATCCAGAAAACTTTGGGAACCTGAAAGAACTACTTCAGAAAAGGCGGCGAAACACTCAGCTAACTTCTACGCTCCTGCTTCCAGCCTGCCCTACCCTATCCCTGCGTACTCGTTTTGCAACCGAGACGCTTAGTACTGCCATCAATCAATCTATCAAACCCAGTTCCGTTTCGCAAGGGGTTGCGGAAACTTTTTTTTCAGAACCGTTTCGATCAGGTCTTGATCTCGACAGCAAACCCAGGATAGCAGAGGGGTCGCCGGGGTGCAAGCGTCCGGGGAAAAAAGTTTCAAAACTGCTTCCGCGGCGCTCTTCCGCAGCGCTCTTCCGCAGTTCCTGGGAGAGTCTGCGTCGCACCCACTGCGATTCGAGCGCGCGTCCGAGCACGCGCCGCGGAGACGCGATTCACCACCGTCTCCCTGAAGCGGCGCCGCGACGCAGCGATGTCCGAGCAGGCCGAAACAATTCGAGGTCGAAATGGAGTGAGCCGCCGGAAACCCAATTTTTCCTTGCCTTCCCGCTAAAAAGCGATATTCTAATTTTTGATTACCGCCTGCGAGGAGGCCAAACTGAATGATAGAGTACCGACTTTCGGTCGACGATGACGAGCTGGACGACTTCGACGAAGCATCCAACATCAACGTCGACGATGATATGGGCGACTACGGAATCGAGGAGGAAGAAGAGGAGCTGACGGTGACGACCATCATCCCGCCGGCTGCTCCCGCCGTCCCCGCGCCCGCTCCGGTCGAGGCGGCTGAACCGGCTCCCGCGCCCGCTAAGAAACCTGTGGAGAAGGCTGCCGCGCCCAAGAAAGCCGCGGCGATCGCTCCTGCAAAAAAAGCTCCTGCCAAAAAGGCGGCGCCCGCGAAGCCCGCAAAGAAGGCGGCCGCGCCTAAGAAAGCTGCCAAGAAGGTTGCGGTGAAGAAGGCGGCGGTGAAGAAGGCGGCGGTAAAGAAAGCTGCGGTAAAGAAAGCCGCGCCCAAGAAAGCCGCGAAGAAGGCGGCTCCCAAGAAAGCTGCCAAGAAAGCCGCTCCGAAGAAGGCGGCCAAGAAAGCGGCTCCGAAGAAAGCGGCTCCGAAGAAAGCAGCCAAGAAGGCCGCGCCGAAAAAGGCTGGCAAGAAGGCCGGCAAGAAAAAGAAGTAGCCCGAAACTCGAAGAGGGCCGGGCCACGATCCGCGGCTCGACCCTCTCACACTTCCTTCGTTTGCCTTCCTGAATTTCCTTCCCTGAATTCCGAGTTCCCGCCGAAGCTACTTCCCGACGACGTCACGGCAGCGCTCGTAAAGCTGGATCAGCGCCTCCACCTGCTCCTCGGGAGTCTTGGGCGGCTTGCCGGCGAAGCCCGCGCCCGACGAGGTCTTGCCGTATCCCGTAGTCACCGCGATGAATCGCATCAGCTCCAAAGCGACCTCTTCCTTGCTGCCCGGCGCTTTCGGAGTCGTTTCTTTTTCCTCTGGCATAATCTATAAGGTACCCCAAAGCCGGTACACGAAGTCATGCACGTAACAAATGCCGGTTGAGGCGATCCGGCTGATCCGGAAGATGCGCGGCGGCGCCCAGGCGCATCTGGTGGAAGCGAACGACGGCGGCTGCTACGTCGTGAAATTCCGCAACAATCCTCAGCACAGACGAATCCTGGTGAACGAGTGGATCGGCGCGACGTTCCTGCACTACTTGGGGATCGCCACGCCGGGCTGCGAAATCGTGAACGTCAGCCCGGAATTTCTTGCACAGAATCCCGAGGTTTCGATTCAACTGGGCTCGCGGCGGATCCCTGTAGAGCCGGGCTGGCACTTCGGCTCGCGATTTCCGGGCGATCCGCGGCGCAACGTCGTGTACGATTTTCTGCCCGACGCACTGCTCGATCGGGTGGAGAATCTGGCGGATTTTCGGGGAACGCTCGCCTTCGACAAATGGACCGGCAACGCGGACTCGCGCCAGGCGATTTTCTTTCGCGCGCAGGTGCGGGACTGGCTGCCGGATTCGGGCGAATCGAGGCTCGGCTTCGTCGCGCAGATGATGGACCACGGGTATCTGTTCGAGGGCCCGCACTGGCGGCTGGCGGATTCTCCGCTGTACGGGCTCTATTTCAGGCCGATGGTGTATCGCGATGTGGGCGGGCTTGCGGATTTCGCGCCGTGGCTGGAGCGGATCGTGAATTTTCCGGAGGAAGTCGTCGATGAAGCCGTGCGGCGGATTCCGCCGGCCTGGCTGGAGGGCGAGGAAAGAGCGCTCGAGGAATTGCTCGATCGCTTAATGGCGCGTCGGCGGCGGGTTCCGGATCTGATTGAGGCGAGCCTGGGGGCGAAGGAGAATCCGTTTCCGAATTGGAAAAAGGGTCGCCAATAGAGCCATGTGGGGCCGCTGGCCACAGCGGCAAGCCGGTTGTCAAACCGGCTTCGGTCGATAAGTCCGCCCAGAGAGCGGCCTCACATGGCCTGGAAAAACTCCACAGCGGCTTGTGCGAACCTGGCGACAGAAGCCGGTTTTGACAACCGGCTTGCCGCTGTGGCCAGCGGTGCCACGGAAAATTTTAGGCCAGCGCGGCTTTGTACAGTGCGACCAGCTTGGCCCATGCTTTTTCGGCGTCGGGCTTGTTGTAGATCGGCGCGCCGGCAGCAGGCATGTCGGGGACGCACCAGCCGTGCATCGAAGTGTACACTTCGATTTCGGCTTTGACGTGCGCGGCGGCGCAGGCTTCGCGGAGCACGTCTTTGGCTTCGGGCTGGCTTTTGTCGTCGTTGGCGGCGATTCCGAAATACATCTGGGCTTTGATTTTCGGAATCATGAGGTGCGGGCTGTTGGGATTTTTCGTCACCAGGCCTCCGCCGTGGAAGCTTCCGCCCGCGCCGAGGCGCTCGGGGACGGCGGCGCAGGTGCGCACCACCAGGGCTCCGCCCATGCAGTAGCCCTGGGTGCCGATCTTTTTCGATTTGTTGACCTGCTTCTGCGCGTCCAGAAATTCGACGAAGGCGACGGCGTCTTTTTCGGCGGCTCCGGGGGCTCCGATGGATCCCATCAGCGGCTGGAGCTGCGCGCGGTTCGCGGCGAAATCGAAATGCGAAGCATCTTCGACCACGGGGCCGGGCTGGACGCGATAGTACGGATTCACGACGAGCACGGAATAGCCGTCGGCAGCGATGCGCTTACCCATATCGCGCATGGAAGGTCGCAGGCCGAAGGCGTCGGGCCAGATGATGACGGCGGGATGCGATCCCGAGGTCGGGTGGATAAAGGCGGCGTTGCAGGTGCCGTCGGGAGTTTTGATTTCGACGTCTTTTTCAGTGACCGACATGGCGGCGTCGGCGGATCCGGCGACGGCGATGGCGCCGGCTACGGAAGCGGCTACAAAGTCGCGGCGGGAGCTATTGGAGTTATCTTGGCTCATGGAGTTTCCTCTCTTCTGAAGAGTATATTCGATGCGGCGGAAAAGAAAACCCCGCCGGCATCGACAGCCTTGGCTGTGAGGCCGGGGCTCCGCTTTGATCACTCGTGCGCGGCGTGTCGACGTACCGCGCGCGCGTCGGTCGCGCCGCCCCAAGCCTTAGCGGGCAGGGGTCGTACGAGGCGACGGCGCCGGGTCCGGACGATCGACCGGGACTTTATAGTTGAAGAACCCGATCATCATTTCCTGGAACGTCTGATCGCCCCAGTGCACCGTTTGCGACGGATCCGGGTTGAACTTGTTGTTGGCGGAGTTGTCGTACCACGCCGTCGCTTCGATCGTCGATCCGGCGGGGACGTGGCGCGGCTCGGCCAGGATATAGCTCAACTGCCAGTTGAAATCGTAGTGCGGCACGTTGAGGAGTTCTTCGGTCTTTCCGTCGGGATAGGTGATCACGTACTTGAATGCCTTGCCGCGCAGGTGCATGTGCGGCGTCATGTCGACCAGCGTGACGTCTTCCTTGAACGTGTAGGCCGCCTTGGTCATGTAGCTGGGATCGTTCGGCGGAATGTCGAGCCTGAACTGCGTGGCCGATCCGGAGAAAGCACGATACTTCGGCTTATCCTTGCGGATCTTGATGCCCAGAACCGAGCGATCCATGGCTTCCTTGCCATTCGCCGTGTAGTGGACCTGGAACAGGAACGTCGATCCCGCCTTCACCAGGAACGCCGTATCTGGATCCCACGTAATGGTCGGGACCCCGGGAGCGTAGCCGATCATCATGTCGCTGAACTGCTCCCCGGCGCGGGTCACGCGCTGGTTGCCCTGCTGGACAAAAACCAGGATGTGGTGCACTTGCGAGCGCTGCTGCGGACGAACTTCGACGGCCTGAACCCAGGTGTCCTCTTTGAAGCCGGGGTCGACCTTGAAATATTGATAGGGCATCACGCCCTCAGCCTGGATCTTGAAATCCCTGCCGGTATCGAAGGTCATGTCGGGCTTGCCGATCACCCAGCCTTCGGTGAACGTCGGCAGCTTCGGCATATCGGCCTTGTTGCCTTCCGGCGCGCCGCCATCGACCCATTTGGTGATCGTCGCCACCTGTGCGTCGGTGAGGCTCCGATCGTTCGAGAATTTATTGACTTTCGGATCGGCATCCCAGGGCGGCATGGCATGCGTCGCCACCTGAGCCTTGATGGCCTTGGCCCACGGACGGACTTCCTGATAAGTCCGGAACGACATGGGCGCGGCTTCGCCGGGGCGGTGACACTCCAGGCAACGCTCATACAGAATCGGCGCGACGTCCTTGGTAAAGCTAGGGGCGTCGGCAGCGATCGCGCTTCCGGCCGCGGCGAGCGCGAATACACTTGTCCACAGGGTCGATTTCATGACAAGTTCATGTTATCAAAACACTGTCCGGGGATCTGTAAGATTTTTTCAAGTGTCGCGACACTTTTTTGAGCGGACCCTGTCGATTCGAGGGATCTGGTACGTCGTCAAGGTGAGGAGAAGACAAAATGCAATTCTTATTGCTGATTTACGACCAGGAAAAGCGCTGGACCGCGCTGAGCAAGGCTGAGCAGGACGCCGAAACGAAGGAATACGGGGCATTCGGCCAGGAATTCGCCGGCACGATCAAGGGCGGCAATGCCTTGATGCCGACCATGACCGCGAAAACCGTGCGCGTTCGCGGAAGCGAGAAGCTGATCACCGATGGTCCGTTCGCGGAGACGAAGGAACAGCTCGGCGGATATTACCTGGTGGAGGCTCGCGATGCGGCCGAAGCAGCGTCGATCGCGGCCAAGATCCCGTGGGCGCGGTTCGGATCGATCGAAGTGCGGCCCATCATGACGTTTTCGAATTGAGGATGAAAGGAGACTAAAATGACTGCCACCCATTCCAGCGCGGCGGCTGCCGTCGCATCGAATCTTCTCACGCCGGCCGAACGCGAGCTGGCGCATGAGCATCTTCACCAGGTTCAGGCCGGACTCACCGGAGCGATCAAGGGACTTTCCGCGGCGCAATGGAATTTCGCGCCGGCGGGAAAATGGTCGATCTCGGAAATCGTGGAACACGTGATCTTCGTGTACGAACTGGTCGAGGGACGCATCCGCGAGCAGCTCAGCTCGGGCCCAACGCCCGAAGCGGGCCGCGACAACGCCCTGATCGACGCGATCGTGATCCATCAATTCCCCGCCCGGCTGGCGAAGTTTCCCGCACCCGAGATATCGAAGCCGTCGGGATGCTATGCGACTCCGGCGGAGGCGCTGGCCCGGCTCGCGAAGATCCAGGCGCGGACGGCGGAGTACATCGATACGGCTGGGAACCTGCGGCAGCACGTGCTCGAGTCGGCTCCGCTCAAGGCGATCACGAAAGGCGTCCGCACGACGATGGACGGCTATCAATGGATCCTTGCGCCGTCGGCTCACGCGGAACGGCACACGAAACAGATCCTGGAAGTCCGCGCCGACGCGAATTTTCCGGTGTAATGATTCGAAGAGGAGAGATGATGCGCTACATGCTGCTGGTGTACTCCAGCCAACCGCCCGACGGCTTGGGCCAGAGCGAAGCCGCGGAGATTGTCGCGGGACACTGGCGCGTGATGAACGAAGCCGCGAGCAAGGGGATTCTGCAAGGCGCCGAACCCCTTGCTCCGGTGACCACCGCCACCACCGTGCGCATGGACGGCGGCAAGGCGCTGGTGACCGACGGTCCGTTCGCCGAAACCAAGGAACACCTGGCCGGCTACTACATCCTGGAGTGCGAAAACCTGGACGAGGCGATCGAGTGGGCGGCGAAAATTCCTACCCGTTGCAGCGGAGGTCCAGGATGCATCGAGATTCGCCCGCTGCCGGGCCTTCCCAAACCAGGCGCGCAGAAGCTGGATGGATGACATCCGGTCCACGGCCGAGGCGGTGTTCCGGAGCGAATCGGGACGCATTGTCGCGAGCCTGATCCGCATTTCCGGATCCTTTGACCGCGCCGAGGAGGCGATGCAGGAGTCGTTCGCGGCGGCGCTGGCATCGTGGCCGGTCAAGGGAATTCCGGAGAATCCGGCGGCGTGGATCATGACGGCGGCGCATCGCAAACTGATCGACGACGTGCGCAAGGAAAGAACGCGGCGCGAAAAACAGGACTCGCTTCGTTATGAGACGCCGGCGGAAACCGCGCCGGTCGAAACGCCCGATATGAACTTTTCCGACGATCGTTTGCGGCTGATGTTCACCTGCTGCCATCCGGCGATCAACGCCGAGGCACAGGTCGCGCTGACGCTGCGGACGCTCGGAGGACTGAGCACGCCGGAGATCGCCAAGGCGTTCCTGCTGCCGGAGCCGACGCTTGCGCAACGCCTGGTGCGGGCCAGACGCAAGATCCAGGAGGCGCGGATTCCCTACGAGGTGCCTCCGCCGGATCGTCTGCCGGACCGGCTCGCCGCGGTGCAGGCGGTGATTTATCTGATCTTCAACGAAGGCTACGCGGCGAGCTCGGGAACGAATCTGATCCGCAGCGATCTGTGCGCGGAGGCGACCCGCCTGGGTCGTGTGCTGTGCGAGCTGATGCCGAAAGAGCCCGAGAATTTCGGCTTGTTGGCGTTGATGCTTTTGCAGGACTCGCGCCGCAACGCTCGGGTGCGGGACGGGCGGTTGATCACGCTGGAGGAACAGGATCGTTCGCTGTGGGATCAGGCCGAAATTTCCGAGGGACTGGTGCTCGCGGAGCAGGCGCTGCGAGTGGGGCGCGTCGGGCCATATCAGGTGCAGGCAGCGATTGCGGCGCTGCATGCGCAGCCGGCGACGGATTGGACGCAGATCGCGGCGCTGTATGCAAAACTGCTCGAGTTCAATCCGTCGCCGATCATCGCGCTGAATCAGGCGGTGGCCGTGGCGATGAGCGGATCGCTGGAGGATGGGCTGCGCAGGATCGAGCAGTTGAGCGAATCGCTGGAGGAGTATTATCTGTTTCACGCAGCTCGCGCGGATTTGCTGCGGCGGATGAATCGCCGGGAAGAGGCGGCGGATGCCTATCGTCGCGCGATCCAGCAGGTGGGAAATCGAGTGGAACTGGAGTTTCTGCAGCGGCGGCTGGGTGAGGTAGAGTCTGTGTGAAAACTCAACTTGACCAAAAATGTGGGGCCGCTCGTCGAGCGGCGAGCCGGCAGCCGTGCCGGCTGCTGCGGATTGGTTACGAAACGCCGCAACCCCTTCTGAAAGCAGAGCATCCTATGAGCGGCACAACTCTCGTCTTC
>JAIQFJ010000279.1 GCA_020073325.1 Terriglobia bacterium
GAAATCATGGAGATCCGCGGCGTCCAGGGCGCGGGTGTTTTGAAAACGCTGCTCGACCGCAAACTGATTGCCGAAGGCGGCCGCAAAAACGTGGTCGGCAAACCGATCCTGTATAAGACGACCAAGGAATTTCTGGTTCAGTTCGGACTGAAAAGCGTGAACGAGCTGCCGACGCTCAAGGAATTCGAAGAACTGGCTCGCCTGGAGATCGCCGAGCCGGAGGTCACTCCCGCGCCCGAGCCGGAAGAGCCTGTCCTGCCCGAGCCGCAGCCCGACAAGCCCGCGGATGACGCCCCCGAAAATGCCTGAAGAGCGCCTCCAGAAAATTCTTTCACAGGCCGGCGTCGCGAGCCGACGCAAGGCCGAGCAACTCATCCTTGAAGGCCGTGTCAGCGTCAACGGAAAGACGGTCTCGGAACTGGGTTCCAAGGCCGACCTCGAAAGCGACCACATCAAAGTCGACGGAAAGCTGCTCAGGAAACCCAAGCACCACGTCTACATCGCGATCAATAAACCCAAAGGCGTGGTGACCACGGTGTCCGATCCCGAGGGCCGCGAAACGGTCATGCATCTGCTGCGCGGCGTTCGCGAGCGCGTTTTTCCGATCGGCCGCCTCGACTACCACAGCGAAGGATTGCTGCTGATGACCAACGACGGCGAGTTCGCGCATCGCATCACGGCGCCTGCCAGTCACGTCATCAAGACCTATGTCGTCAAGTCGAACGGCGCGCTGACCGAGGACCAGGAGAAGCAGTTCCGCGAAGGAATTCCGCTGCACGGCCGCAAGACCGCTCCGGCCGAAATCAAAATCATCAAGCGCGGCGTGAATCCGTGGTACGAAGTCAAAATCGCCGAGGGCCGCCAGAACCAGATTCGCGAAATGTTCAAGTATTTTGGCCGATTGGTAGAGAAGCTGCGCCGCGTGAAGATCGGCTTTTTCGAACTCGACCTGCCTCCGGGCCGCTGGCGCACGCTGACGGCGAAAGAAGTCGAGCGATTTCGCAAAATTTTAAAGATGGATGTGCCGAGCGGCCCGCGGGCGCCCAAGGAAGACGAATGATCGCGACTGGTTTTGCGCGATGGAAAATCCATGTCGAACATTCCTGAACTCCTCAAATCGACGCGCACCATCGCGGTGGTCGGCCTCTCGTCGAGCCCCATGCGTCCGTCCAACGGCGTCTCCGAATACATGAAGCGCGTAGGGTACCGTATCATTCCGGTGAATCCGAACGAGACCGAAGTGCTCGGCGAAAAATGTTACGCGACGCTCGAAGAAGTTCCCGAGCCCATCGACATGGTCAACGTTTTCCGCCGCCCGGAGCATGTTCCCGCGATCGTCGAAACGGCCATCCGCATCGGCGCGAAATCGCTGTGGCTGCAGGAAGGCGTGATTCACGAAAAAGCCGCGCAGCGCGCACGCGACGCCGGACTCGAGGTCGTGATGGATAAATGCATCCTCAAGGAACATCGCAAGCTGAGTCGAGCAGAACGGTGAAAGCGATCGACGCCTGGGCGCAGCCTCCGCTGCGCGATGTCCGGCGGAATCTTCCCGAAGCGGTTCGCCTGTTCGAAAAATCCGGCACGGCGCATCTGCTCGACCGGACGCTTTCTTCCGCTGAGATCGTCGCGCTGATGGACGCAGCCGGAATCGGCAGGCTGATGCTCTGCGCCTGGTGCCGGCCGGGACGCTGGCTCACCACCAACGATGAAATCGCAGCGCATGTCGCCGCGTTTCCGGATCGATTCTGCGGCGTCGCCGCGGTGGATCTTTCGAATCCGGTCACCGCGGTGCGCGAATTGCGCCGCGCCGTCCGCGATCTGGGCTTCAAAGCGTTGCGCGTCGTCCCGTGGCTTTGGAAGCTTCCGCCGAACGACAAGCTCTATTACCCGCTCTACGTCGAGTGCATCGAGCTGGACATTCCGTTTTGCACTCAAGTGGGACACACCGGACCACTGATGCCGTCCGAACCGGGGCGTCCCGTGCCGTACCTGGATGAAGTCGCGCTGACGTTCCCCGATCTGCGCATTGTCGCGGGACACATCGGCCATCCCTGGACCGACGAAATGATCGGCATGGCGTGGAAGCACGACAACGTGTACATCGATACGTCCGCCTATCTGCCCGCGTATTATCCGCAGCAACTGCTGCATTACATGAAAACGTACGGCAAGAACAAGGTGCTGTTCGGCAGCAATTTTCCGCAATTGCCGTTCGACCGCTGCATGGAGCAGATCCGCGCGCTGCAGCTTCCCGCGGAGGTCGAGCAGAAGTTTCTCCACGACAACGCCCAGCGCGTCTTTCGCCTGGCGTCGTAACGACTCCTCACCGGATCGCGAACGTCCCGAACGCCATTCCCAAATCCCGGTTATCTCCCGGGGGGCGCAGCGTTCGGCTCGCCTCGATCTTCACTTCGATCTCGCTTTTCCCCACCAGCGCCGCGGGAAGCGCGAACTCGAATGTGAAGCGATCGTCGGCGCTATGCACCGATCCTTCGCCGATCTTCGATCCGTCCGCGCTGAATCGCAACACCACAGGACCCGCCGCCAGCAGCGCCGCCGGCGCGAATCCCGTCACGATCAATTTTTGCGAAGCCGACACCGGACCGGACATCTTCACCACGCCCTCTCTGCCCATCCATCGCAAATGATTTTCCGCCTGGAACCACCCCGAGCCGAGCTGCGCCGCGAACACCGGATCCCCCGCGTCGACGAAATCCTGGCGCGACACTTCGGGATTCAGCTTCAGCACAGCGCGATAAACCGAGGTCGTATCGCGCATCGTCGTGCCGGTCAGCGACAGTGATCGCGCGCGCCCCTGCTCGAGCATCGCGAACGCGCCGCGCGGAGACAGTACCCAGCGCGACCGGTCCGCCATTTCGCCCTGCATCGGTATGAACTGCTCGGTTCCCGGGGCCAGATAGATCGTGGCGTGGATCACACTGAACGGATCGTCTTCAAAACCGCTGTTGAAAATATCCGCGTCGATTCCCTGCAGGATGAAGGCACAGTCCGGACGCGCGCGATGCGCCGTCTCCACACCTTGGACGACGGCTTTGATCCGCAGCGTCCGGTCGCGATACCACGCCGTGTAGAGTTCGGCCTCATAGATCGTCGAACCGAGATACAGCGCCGCCATCGTCACCGCCGCGACGCGCGTCATCCAACCCGCACGCCAGGCCATGACCACCGCCCATCCGCCGAGCCACGCGAGCCCCGCCATCGGCGTCGTCAACGCGTAATCCATGACGTGTTTGGGCAGCACGAGCATTGGCGCCAGAAGCAGCACAAACCACGCACAGCAAAACAGCGCCAGAAAATCGCGGCGAAATGTACGCCATAGGACGAACAGCAGCAGCGCGCCGAAAAGCGCGGCGGTCGCGATTTTCCCGAACGCCTGCCCGGTTCCGGTGAACGCATAGAGATCCGCCGGCCCGGCCGCGAGCTTCAGATACTCGATCATCGTCCGAGCGATCTGGAAATCGATCGCGATCTGATAGCTGGCGCCGAGCTTCGGAATATAGATGGCATGCACCAAAGCGAAAATCGCCGAAGGTACGAACAGATACAGACTGCTTCGCACGCGCTCGCGGGTGCGCGCGCCGCAAGACAACTCGTACAGCAAGGCGATCGCCGGATATACCGCCGCCACTTCCAGCACTCCGAACCCGACCAGAAACGCGATCCACTCCATAGCGCGCCACCCGCGCAGCCGCGCATAGAATGCCGTCAAGATGCACAGCGCGCACAGCACTTCGTTATAATCCGACGCCCACCCCAGCGGACGGGTCAGATTCGCATTCACGCCCCAGAAAATCGCCGCGATGAGTCCCGCCGCGCGCGACCCCGTGAGCCGCTCGCCGATTAGCGCCGCCAAAACCAGCGCTGCGATCCAGGTGATCCACGCCGCCACGCGAAACGGAAGCGGATTCATTCCGAAAATCGCGGGAAAAAGAAGGAACGGGACGCGCTCGCTCAGCACGCGAACGGTTCCCTGCGCATAGGGATGAAGCAGCGCGTAGAAAATGCCGTAGTCGTGCGCGATGTCGCGCAGTCCCATCCAGCCGAAATCGTCTTTGAGAAACCAGGTGGAAAAAACACGGCGGAATACGATCAGCGAAACGAGCGGCGCAACGGCCAGGGAGGCGATGCGTTGCGCGCGCGCTCTCATTTCGGGATGAGCCCGATGGTGGTCACCACGATACCCAGCTCGCGCGAGTCCTGGTCGGTCGGCGGCAAGGCTTTGTCGAGCGAAAAATCCACCGCGACCACTTCAGCCCCCAGCGCGTTCGCCGGAACCTCCTTGCGAAACACCGCGTCGCCCGACTTGTCGTAGGTCTGCGACCCGACGTCCACTCCGTTGACGCGCGCCGAAAGCGTGATCGCGCCCAGCCGGTTGGAAATCGTTTCAGGAATCGAAAAACTCATCTGCAGGGTCGCGCCCTGCTGGTCGGATCCTTTGGGCGGACGCAGCGCGACCGAAAAATTCTTCTGCGTCCAGCGCCACGCGTCGGCCTCGACGTTATGAAATCCGCGCGTGAGCTGCGCCGCCGTGCGCGCGTCGGCCACATTCACGACGCTCGCCACGCCGCTTTCATCTTCCACCCCGCCGAGTTTCGCTTTTTTCTTCTTGCACGCAACCGGCGCCAGCGCCAACACCAACATCACGCCCGAAAGCGCGATCAGTCTCCGCATCGTTCGACCTCGATCAGGCAATTGTAGAACGTCGGCCCGCCGCCCATGTCGGCCACGCGTTCCGATGTCAGCGCGTTCGGCCCGCGGCCGTCTTCGGCGCGCTTGTTCCAGCGCACCGACGGAATCCGCACCACTCCCGGCGCCACCACTCCGTCGATCGACGCCGTCAGCACCACGCTGCCCCGATCGTTGAACGCGCACACGCGGTCTCCACTGCGGATCCCGCGCGGATCGGCGTCTGCGCGATGCATGTGCAGCGTCGCGGTCTGCCGGTCCACCGCCTCGCGATTGCCGAACGTCGAGTTCATGCTGTCGTCGTTTTTCGAAGAAACCATTTCGAGCGGATACTGTTTCTTCGCCGATCCGAGCCGCGACTCCACCGGCGGCGTGTAATTCAAATCGCCCGAAAGATCGCATTTCCCCGACGCCGTCCCGAATTCGCCGTTCACAAATGGACGATACGGCGTCGGCAGATTCAGCCGCACCGAATGTTCGCGCTCCAGCCGCTCGATCGTGATCCCCTCTAAGAAAGGATGCCCCGACGCCAGCAGTCCGCGAATCATATCGTCTTCCGATTCGTCGAAACATGCGTCCGTAAATCCCATGCGCTTCGCCAGCGCGCGGAACACTTCGACGTTCGACCGCACCTCGCCCGGCCGATCGACCACGGCCCGCGCGAACTGCACATAATAATGCCCGTAAGAAAGATACAGGTCGGTGTGCTCCAGAAACGTCGTCGCCGGGAGCAGAATGTCGGCGTGATCGGCGGTGTCGGTCTGGAACTGCTCCAGCACCACCGTGAACAGATCCTCGCGCCGGAACCCGCGCAGCACCCGATTCTGATCGGGCGCCACTGCGGCCGGATTCGAATTGTAGACCACCGTCGCCATCACCGGCGGATCCTTCACGTCGTTCAGCGCCGAGCCCAGCTCGATCATGTTGAGCATGCGCGCCTCGCGGCCCAGCGAAATTTTCTGGAGCTCCGGCATTTCGACGCTGGTGCGGTCGAAATGAAACGCTTGCGAGACCGAAAGCTGCATCCCTCCGCCGATCTCGCGCCAGGACCCGGTGATCGCCGGAAGCATCGTGATCGCGCGCACCGCCTTGCCGCCATGTTCGCTGCGCTGGACGCCGTAGTTCAGCCGGATCGCCGCCGGACGCGTCGTCGCATACTCGCGCGCCAGCCGAATGATGTCTTCTTTCGCGATCCCGGTCAGCGCTGCAGCGCGTTCCGGATCGAACCTGCGCGCGTGGTCTTTCAGTTCGTCAAAACCGCTGGTGTATTGCGCCACATAATCCGCGTCGAAAAGCTTCTCTTCGACGATCACGTGAATCATGGCGAGCGCCAGCGCCAGATCGCTTCCCGGATTCGGCCGCAGATGCCAGTCGGCCAGCGCCGCCGTCCGCGTGCGGATCGGATCGATCACAATGAGCCTCGCCCCGCGCCGCCGCGCCTCGACGATGAAGGGCCACAGGTGGACGTTGGTCCCGTGAATATTCGCGCCCCAGGCGATGATCAGTTTCGCCTCGGCGAACTGCTCGGGCTCGGTCCCATAGCGATTCCCGTTGGTCGCGGTCAGCCCCGCCGCGCCGGTGGAAGAACAAATCGTCCGGTCCAGCCGCGACGCGCCGAGCCTGTGAAAGAACCGCCGATCCATCCCGGCATTGTTCAGCAGCCCCATCGTGCCGGCATAGCTGTACGGCAGGATCGCTTCCGAGCCGTGTTCCTTCGCGACCTTCTGTAGCCTGTGGGCAATCGTATCGAGCGCCTCATCCCAGGAGATCCGCGCAAATCGGCCTTCGCCCTTCTTCCCGACGCGCTTCTGCGGATAAAGCACCCGTTCCGCCGAATATTCGCGCTCGAGATATTGCGCGACCTTCCCACACAAAAAACCGCGAGTCACCGGATGCTCGGGATTCCCCCGCAACCGGCTCCCGGTGCCGTTCTCGACGTTAATCAATAGCGAACAGGCATCCGGACAATCGAGCGCACAGACGGAGTGTCGAGTCTCCATAGGGCAAGGATAGCAGCGTGTGACTTCTTCGCGTTTCCGGCTTCAATTAGCACGGTGGCGGTTCGTCGAATTCGGAAGCGGCAACGCGAAGTCGGACGTCGAATTTATCGAGAACAGTTTGGACAGCCGAATGGAGCCACGCAGGAGTTTGAGGCGCCATATAGATATTCTCAATGAGTTCCCCAATTTCCACGCACACCGCGATGCCGAAATCGCTCTCCGATGGGTCGTTGAGATTTCGGTAGGAGTCCTGAAAGACGGCTCGCACCTCGTTTTCATGAGCAAAGCCCCTCCGTTTACTGATGAAGGGTGCATATGGGCCGGTCAAATATGATTCTCCGATTGCATGCGGCTTGCCCCCGGGCACGGGATCGATCCTGTAGTCGCGGTATTGAACCTTGCCAAGCCTTATGAGTCGACGGGAGCGCTCTAGCTGACTCTTAAGGCATCCAAAAGAAGTCTGGAGCGCAATCCCCTCGGTGCTCTTAAGATATAACTTCCACATCGCTTCCGACTCGCCCGAGTTTTGGTGCCAGCAAGATATGTACGTATGCCGGCGCAAAGCTGCGAACGTGCGCCGATAGTTCGCAATTAAGGTTGTCCTGTCAGCGGCGCTCTCTTTACTGCCCCCGACAAAAGCTTCCCAGGCATCTACGTCAATCGGCGATATGGCCCCCTCCCATGTGTCGCCGAAGCGATCGGCCCTAGAAAAAAATAGAGAATGCGTTTCGAGTAGGGAAACAAATCTCGAGAAATCCATATAGCGCCAGAGCTTTTCGTCATCACGGACGTGCTCGTACATCTCGTCTTGATAGATGCTCACGTTGCCTAAAGCCCAATCGGCGCGACGATGCAGTCTTCGATATAGAGTTCAGCTGCTTCGCGGATGTTCGCGAGCGCCTCATCTCGCGTGTCTCCCTGCGAAACGCAGCCAGGCAACGCCGGCACAATCGCGACGTATCCGCCCCCAGCTTCCTTCTCGAGCACCACGGTATAGCGCATCTCAGCTCGATTATATCCCGATTTCAGTTGCAAATTCCCCTTTTCTTCGCCTATACTGTCTTCATGGCACTCACCAAACGGCAAAAGGAGTTCCTCGATTTCCTTGCCGGGTTCCTCGAAAAACGAGGCTACAGCCCGAGCTATGAGGAGATCGCCGAAGGGCTGAGCCTCGCTTCGCTGGCCACCGTGCATAAGCACATTCTGGCGCTCGAAACGAAGCACTACCTGAAGCGTGGCTTCAACCAGAGCCGCTCGTTGGAGCTGGCTCCCAAGTTTTACGAAGAACAGCGCCAGCATAGGCCCGTCTCTTCCGATATCCCGCTGCTCGGGCGGATCGCCGCGGGTGCTCCGGTGGAATCGTTTGCCGGGCCGGAGACACTGAGCTTTTCGGATTTCACCGGCAACCCCGACACCTATGCGCTTCAGGTTCGTGGCGAGTCAATGATCGAGGACCACATCTGCAACGGCGATTTCGTCCTGGTGCAGAGGGCGACCGAGGCGCGCGATGGCGATATTGTGGTTGCTCTCGTCGATGGTGTCGAAACGACGCTGAAGCGTTTCTATCACGAGCCCGGCGACCGGGTCCGGCTCCAGCCCGCCAATTCGGCAATGCAGCCGATCTATGTGCCCCGTGCGTCGGTGGCGATTCAGGGCAAGCTGCTCGCCGTACTCAGGAAATATTAAGCGGGGGCATTGAGCCCCCGCCTTTTCACACTACTTGCAGCAGGGCATGTCGCAGGAATGGTCCACGCAGCATGCGGGGTCGCAGCAGCACGTTCCGGCCGCGAATGCCGCGGCTCCTGTCAACAGACTGAGGGCAAATGCCCAGGTAAATAAATGAGTCATGATTTTTCTCCTTTTTTCTGAAAATTCAAATTTCGGAACGAACATGGGCCGTTCGGAAAGGAATCAGATCCGGAGAATGCGATTGTGAAGATGCAGATCGCGCTCGTCGCTTGAAAATGACGCGACGGGGTCCAGCGGCGCCTGAGTCATCTCAAGAACAAACCCGTCAAACACCACCGCGACCACCGCGGGCAGCGCCGCCTTGGCCGAGTCCAGAATATCGAACGGGCAAGCGGCAAAACTCTTTGATTTAGGGCAGCAATCGTGCGCATGCAGAG
>JAIQFJ010000280.1 GCA_020073325.1 Terriglobia bacterium
CTTATCCAGCGACCCGCCCGCCTGCGCCAGATAACAGACCCGGTAAATCTCCTCCTGCAGCGACGTCAGGTTGTCCGCCGCAATCTGGTAAACCTTGCCCTCCGGCTCCGTCCATCCAAACTTGTCTCCCGGCCCGAGCTGGATGTAATAGCTCTCCCCCACCATCTGCGACCACTCGCGCTCGGAATAAACCACCGGCATCGCGAACAGCCCCATCGTCAAAGCCCACGCCAGCGCATTGGACTTATTGAAGTGCTCCAACTGCAGCAGCCCCGCCCGGTTCAACAGCCACAATCCCTCGGAAATCTGCAGCGGGAACAACGGCACCCGCCCCAGCTTCGCCAGCCCATGCGTCCCCTGATCCGTCAGCCGCTTCTCCCCGTCCCCGCTCTGCCTGTACATGCGGAACGACGTCTTGTCGTAGTACGACCACCGCGTCTCCGTCCTCCACTCCGCATCCTCCACCCGGTCTTTCTTCAACTGCTTCGTCCGGATCACCACCCACTCGTAATTCCCCTGATCGTCGAGGCTCCAGTTAATGACATCCTCCGCCCCGTAATCGACCAGGTAGGCCCGCGACGCCCCCATCGCGTCCTCTTCCGCCCTGCTCCCCGCCTTCGAGCGTGTTCTCGGAAAATCCACCAGCACGAAACTCGACCCGCTGATCATTGACTCGACGAACTGCCGCCGCCAGAAATCGCCTAGAGAACTCCCCTTCCGGTCCACATCGTCCACGAACTCCGAATAAAACCCCGAGTCCCTTCCCCCGAACATCAGCACCGGTTCGCGCCGGAACAGCGTGGCCGCATACCAGTCGATAATCGAGCCGATGTAGTTCTCGTAAAAAACCCGCACCAGCCGCTCCGCATAAACATCCCCCGGCTCCCGCTGCCGCCTCACCAGGTAGTTCTGCGCATTCAGCCGCAACTGCTCCCCGCCGACATACAAGTCGTGATACTGCCGCCACACCTGCTTCCGCGCCGCGTACTGCGGATGCTCCCGATCGATATCAAACATGCAACTGGCTCCTGGCTCCTGTTTCCCGGCCCCTGGTCATATCAACCACTGCCCTTTCTCCCCCACCTTCCCCGCCGCACCGAACTCCTGCCACACCAAATATCCCAGCGCGTCCGATAAATGCGTCCGCTTCAAATCGCGATCTTTATCAATCAGCAGGGAATTTTCCTTGTACGCAACTTGTTCGAAGTCTTTAATCAACTCCCTGCACCGCGCATTCACCTTCAACCACCGCTCTCCCGACATCGAACACAGCTTCGAATTCATCAGCGTCACCCGATCCTTCACCGCCGGATTCGACGTCGCCACCCGAAACTTCGCCGACCCTCCGAAATACTGCCGCAGCATCGCCACATCCGACGTTCCCGAAGTCTGCAGCCGCGATCCCGTCGCGTCGCAAAAAATCACCACCCCCGCCGCATGCTCCCCGAACCGCCGCGAAAATTCCTCGCACGCATCCCACGTACTCGCCCGCGACAGGACAATCTCATCCAGCACCCGCACCTCGCCTCCGCTCACCTGCGCGATCACGCTCGCCATCGGATCCACGTTGAAATCCAGCGCCCACATCAGCGGCAACCCCGGATCCACCGCGCAATCCCCCACGTTCTCTCTCCGGTCGAACGCGTGATACACCCGCCCCGCGTTCATCTCCAGATACTGGCCGAGCACTTCCTGCTGATAGAATCTTGCGTCGTAGCTGTTCTTCAACCGCTCGTAATAGTCCGGAACTTGGTCCAACAAAAAGCGATTCTCAAACGCCTTCGCCGTGACCACCTCATATCCCGCCACCGGATTCGCGATGAACCGCTCGTAAACCCAGTCGTACCCCTTCGGCGTCCACACCGCGAATCCGCACAGCCGCTTCGCCTTCGGATCCCGCAACCGCCCTTCCAGCCGCAGCCACGCCTCTTCCGACGTGTACGTCAGCTCGTCCAGCCCGAACCACGCCAGGTTGCTCCCGCGCAATCGCTCGAACTCCTCCACCGCCCGAAATAAAATCCGCGACTTCGTCTCCCGCATCAGCAGATAGTTGTCCCCGCGATTCATCTCGAACGGAATCCTGTTCCTTTCCAAAATCTCCGTCAGCGACGCCAAAGTCGCGTCCCGCAACATGGGATACGTCGGCGCCCCGATCAGCCCCGTCCGCCCCGCGTTGATGTAACTCAGCTTGATCGCCTCATGACACAACGCCGCGCTCTTGCCCGAGCCCACCGGCCCCGAAAATCCCTTGAATCTTGCTTCTGAAAAATGAAAACGGCGCTGCGACGGCAGCGCCTTGTACGCTATTCGGACTTCTCGGAATCCGTCTCCGGATCCACCCAACTCACCTTGATCTCCGGCGGATCCTCCGCCTCCAGCTCCTTCTCCAACTGGACCAGCTTCAGGTAATCCCCCAGGCTCGCCTTCGCTACGTCCCTCGAGAGCCGCTCCTCGACGCGCTCGATAATCTCGTGCACCACGCGCGCCTGCTTTTTCGCGCGCGTCTCCCGTTTTGGAGCCGCTTTGTTTTGTTCTGTCGTTTTTTTTTCGGCTTCCTTACTCACGCCTGGAGAGTAAACCGCCTCACCAAACAAACAAGCCGCACCGATGGGCGAACCACAACAAAATGGAAGGACTTACACTGTTCAAAATTTCTGAAATGATTTGCGAAGCCGGGCGCCTTTGTCAGGCAACCGCCGCTGCCATGCGCCGCTTCCGGACCTCGCGCGCGATCCGCACGCCGATAAACACAGGAATCATCGGAATCCAGACCCGATCCGGGCTCATAAAATACGCAGACACCGCGGCAGTGGCCAGCGCGAAGCACATCGACGCCAGTCGCAGCCGGACCGCCCCAAGATGCGGATCCTTCACCACCTCCTTCCGCCCAACCGCGATCTCCATCTGGACCATCAGCGCGAACGCGACCGCAAATTGATTTCCCATGTAGATCGCCATCGCCAGCGGTTGATGCAGATTGTGCCCCCACATCGACGTCGAAAATGGCAGCACCGACACGAACGCCAGGAAAACCAGATTCAGAATCGTGCTCACCACCGAAACTTCGGAGAGCGACCTCAGCACGCGATGCTGATGCACCCAATAAAGCGACCCGAGGAAAAATGTGATCCCGAAGCTGATCCAGCTTGGAATTTCTTTCGCCAGTTCCGCCGGAAGCTGCCCCTGCGGCACCCCCGCCGGAGGCTTGATGTCCAGGACCAGCAAGGTCAGGACGATCGCAAACAGCCCGTCGCTGAGCGCCTCGATCCGGCCCTTGCCGATCATCGTCGGAATCTAGAACGCCGCCCGGCCGCGCGCTGCCGGCCGTCCAAACAACCAGGCCGCAGCCGCCGGCTTCGTCATCGCGCCCTCTTTCAGCGCGAACAACTGATTCCGGTTCGCGATAAACAGCACGCCGTTCGCCGGCACCACAGTCGAGTACACCGACGATCCCATGTTGTACTCGCCCATCACCTGCTTGGTCCGGCCGGTCTTCAGCACCGCGACGTCGCCGTCTTCATCGCCCAGATAAACATAATCCCCGATCACCATCGGCGATCCCCACACTGCCGCCAGCATGTCGTGCTGCCACAATTCTTTCCCGGTCACGGCGTCCAATGCGTGCAGGAATCCCGAGAAATCGGAGTAATACAAAATCCCGTCCTTCAACGCCCCCGTCGAAATCGACCGGCGAATTTTGTCGAAATGCCAGAGCCGGCCCGAATCCGTAATATCCCCGCGCTTGGTCGCATCGATCGCGTACAAATGCCCGACGCCTTCGCCGTGCTCCGGATCCTGCCCGTTGGCGATATACACTTTGTTGTCGTAAATCACCGGTGTCGAGATCACTTCATTGCGAGTTTTCGGCCACACCGAATCTTTCGGATTCATGTCGAACCACCACAGCCGCTTGCCCGACATCGCGTCGTATCCGCGAACCCACCCGTCGCCTTCGCCGATCACCACCTGCACCGTATCGCCGACCTTCCCCACCGCCGGCGACGCCCACTGCCCATGCAGAATCCGATCCTCCACCGGATTGTCTTCCCAAACGAGCTTTCCTGTTTTCTTATTGATCGCGATAATCGACGGCGCTTTCGGCGACGGAATGTGCACGTGGCTCTCGTCCTGACCGTTCGCCGTCGACACGTAAATCAGATCGCCATACGACACCGGCGACGAATTCGACATGTTGTGCGGCTCGCTGCCGACTTCCTCCATCATGTCGAACTTCCAGATCACCTTCGCGTGCTTGTTCCCATCGCCCCGCGTATCGAGCGCCACCACTTCGCAGCGGTTCGACACGTAGTACAGCGTCGTCCCCTCGACTAACGGCGACGAACAGACTCCCTGATACGGCCAGTCATTCGCGCGCCCCGCCGGCAGCTTCACATTGGTGTGCTGCCACAGAAATTCGCCGTCCGATTCGCGAAACGCCATCAGCACGCCGCGATCGCCGCCTTCTTTCGGATCGCGCACCAGTTCGTTGTTCGTGCCGACGTAAACCTGCCCGCCCGCCACCACCGGATTCCCGTAGCTCTGGGACCCGAGCTGCGAGACCCACTTCACGTTCTTCCCGGTCTTCACATCCCAGCTCGTGACGACGTGCTGATTGGAAACCATGTTCCGATCCGGCGTCCCGCCCCACATCGGCCAATCGCCGATTCCCGGATCCGACGCCTGAATCAAAAACGCCGCCGACGCCGCCAGCAGCACCGCAACCAGAATGGTCCTAATCATTTTTCACCAACTTAAAATTATCCAGATACGCACCGAATTCCGCATCGACGAAAGCCCCCGGCGCGCCCTCCCGATTCCCGATCGGATCGATTTTCTCAATCGTCCACTTGGCCGGCTCCGGATCGCTCTTCAGCCAAGCCTTCCCGTACACATGCACTTTCCCGTCGGCTTGATTCTCGACGCGAATTTTCAGGTGATACCACTCGTTCGCCTTCCATTCGAACGGCACGGTCACCGTCCGCTGAATCTCCGGCTCCCACGGCTCGATCTTGATCTGCTGCGAATTTCCGTACAGAATCAGCGAGTACCGCTGCGCCGTGATTCCGATATCGCCCATCTGCCGCCGCTTCGTATTCGCCCGCACATCCGCTTCGACGGTGTAGTTCGACCAGTCCGTCGGCCCGATAAACATGCGAATTCTCTTGAACAGCGACTCATCCGGCGGCTTCATCAGCACCTTCGATCCGTCGAGCGTCGTGACTTTGAATCTCCCCGTCGTCGCGTTGATCCACCCCGGCGGCACCGCGCCTTCCGGATATTTTTCGAAATCTTCCGTCCACGGCAGCGCGTGGACCAACCGCGCCCGAGCCTCGCCATTCAGCGATCCCACCGACGCCTTGATCATTCCCGCCGATTCTTCATTGCCCGCCGTCAACACGCCGTCCGTGATCGATCCCTTGAGTCCATCCAGCGACCACGTGGCTTTTTCTTCCTTCAGAAATCTTCCCTTTTCGTCGATCAGATCCGCGTGCATCTTGACCGTCTGCCCGGGCTTCAGCACCATTTCCGTCGGCCACACGCGTAGATAGGCAGGAGCGCCCTCGGCCTTCTCCGCCGGCTCATTGACGACCAGTCCGCTGACCGCCTTCGCCCGTTTCGGACCCAGCGCATACAGCGCGTCGCTCGACACGAAATAAACCCGGCCGCGTGACACCGCCGCGCCCGCCAGCACCTGTTCGATCCCGCCTTCTTCCGAACAGCACGAATATTTCGAAATCGGCAGCTCGACTTCGCTGAGCACGTCGATCTTGTCTTCATGCGGCTTGAGAATGAAAAATTTCCCGCTCTCCGTCCCGACGTACAATTTCCCGTCCGCCAGCACCGGAGCCGCCTTCTGCACGGTCCCCAGCTGCTGCTTCCACAACTGTTTTCCGGTCACGACGTCGAACGCGAAAATCTTCGATCCGTCTTCGATCTGATACACGCGGTCGCCATCCAGAATCGGCGATGAAAACCCGCCGGCGAAGCCGCGAACCGCCCACTTGAATTCCTTGATGGTGCCTTTCTGCGTCCCATCGATCGCCGCGATCATCCCGCGCTCGGTGGAATCCAGGTTCTCGTCGCCATGCGAAAACATCACGGTGTTCCCGTTCACCACCACGCCCGTATTCAGCCCGCGCTTGGCCACCACCATGCCCCACACTTTTTCGCCCGTCTGCGGCTTGATCGCGTAAACTCCGCCGTCTCCCAAGCCGGTCACCAGCAGCCGCTGCCCGCCGATCGTGTGAATCGACATCGCCGCGTACGCCGTGTCATAAGGACGCCCGCCCGGATTCGACACCCACACGATGTCTCCGTTGCGCTTGTCCATCGCAATGATCCGCTGCGCGCGGTTCGATTCCTTGCCCCAGGTCGACACCGCCAGGCTCACAATCACCAGGTTCCCCTCGATCAGCGGCGACGTCATGCGCCCGCCGTGGGTCGTAAACGCGCCGAACTCTTCGCCGATCGAGCGGTCCCACAGCCGCTTGCCGTCCTTCGACAGCGCCACTACAAATCCGCCCGACCCGATCGCGAACACGTTACCGGTATCGGTATCGATCGCGGGCGAGGCCCAGCCCACGCGATGCGCCGGAGCGTCGCTCTGGAACATATTGAAGCGGTATTCCCAGATCATCTTGCCGGTATCCGGATCCAGGCACATGACGCGCTCCTGCTCTTCCGCGCCGCGCCCCACCGGATTCTGGACATACAGATGATTGCCCATAATCACCGGAGACGACCGTCCGCCATACGGCGCGCGCCACAGCATGCCGTCGCCGTTCAGCGTCCATTTTTCAGGCAATCCGGTTTCTTTTGAAATCCCGTCGCGCTCCGGACCGCGCTGGTCCGGCCAGTCGCCCAAAGCGACCCTTCGTTGCGCGAACGCAGCGCTAGCCAACAACAAAAGCAAGGGGAGTTTTTTCGACATATCGGCTATCCAACGATCTTATCTCAAAGGAGATCAGACGGCGTTGCACCGTCGAAGGTTAGCGTGCGCGAGGAGGAGGCCCCCGCGATCGCTCGCGAAAGCCCCGCCAGTCAGAGCCTGTGTGAAAACTGAATGTTCGCCGCTTCCTGCGGTCGCGGTTCATTGTCGGCATCCTGCTGAATCAGCCGTTTAAGGAACCGCGACCGGAGGAAGCGGCCGGCGCCGGTCATTTTCACACAGACTCGTCATGGCGGGGGCATCCCGCGAACAAGCAACGTTTCACGTGGTAATCTAACAACTTGCAGTTGGGCTCGCCATGCACGATGTGACCCGGGATATGAGCGCCGGCCAACTGGTCCTCCTCGCCGAACGCATCCTTGCCGGCGACCACGCAGCCGAAACCGAGCTGTGCGATTGCTTCGCTCCGCGCATCTACGCACTGCTCTGCGCCCGCACGCGCGATCGCGAAATGTCGCGCGATCTGCTGCACGACGCCCTCATCGCGCTGATCCGCGCGCTGCGCCAGGGCCAGCTCCGCGCGCCTGATAAACTGGCCGCCTTTGCCCTGGGAGTGGCGCGCAACACTGCCCAATCCTATCTTCGAGGCGGCGTCCGCAAGCGCGAGATTCCGCTGGCGGCCAACACCGTCCCGTCGCCCGAAACTCTTCTCGAATCAAGCGAAAGGCAGCAGCAGGTTACCGACGCTATCGCCACGCTCGACCCGATGGACCGGGAAATCCTCCGCCTCACGCTGGTCGACGGCCACAAACCCGCCGCGATTTCCGCCTTGCTCGGAATGAGTTCCGACGTGGTCCGCCAGCGCAAGACCAGAGCGACCCGCAAAGTGGCCGATTACATGAAAAACCTGTCCGCGCGCCGGTCACAAATCGCGGGAGATCCTCCACATGATCAATGACAGGTCTCAAATCTCGAAGGAAGCGCCGCGAAAATGATTACGTGCGAGCAGACAACCACTTCCGACCTGGCTGCACGCTACGTCGCCGGGCAGTTGGATCCCCAGGAGCGCAACTCTTTTGAAGAGCACTATTTCGATTGCGCCCGCTGCTTTGACGAAGTCCAGTTGCAGCTCTCCCTGCAATCCGCGATGAAATCGGCCCCCGTCGAGCTGCGGAATCCCGCCGCTAAAAAGCATGTGAAAACATGGGTCGCCTGGAGCGCGATCGCCGCCACGGTGGTCGTCATGGCGTCCATCGGATTCTGGAGATTGCGAATTCCTTCGCGCGCTCCGCAGCCCGTTGCCGCAGTGGCGCCCGCCCAGCCCGATCCTCTGGAACTGCTGGCGCGCGTCGAGCCTCCGCCGTATCAGACTCCCGCCTTGCGCGGCGCCTCGCCCGAGCCGCATTTCCGCAGTGGAATGGACCAGTATCGCCAGGCCAACTACGCCGCGGCGATCGATGAGCTGAGCCAGGCCGATCCGCGCTCGCCCGACGTGCAGTTCTTTTTGGGTGTGTCGTATCTGCTGCGCAATGACGCGGACGCCGCGGTTTCGCATTTGCGTGCGACCATCGCGCTGGGCGATTCGCTGGACGTCGAGCCGGCGCATTTCTATCTCGCCAAAGCATTCGTAAAACGGAAAGACACGGCCTCGGCAATGAAGGAACTCGAGGCCGCAGTTGCGATCCACGGTGATTACGAGAAGCGGTCGCAGGAATTACTCGACCATCTGCGGCCCCGTTAAGTCCACAAAGAGCCGCGGCTGACGGCGATACACTGCAAGTTTGATCGACGAACTTCAGGCCAAGGGCTACTGCGTCCTCAAGTCCCATTTTTCTGCGGCCCTGATCCACAACTGCGCCGGCCGGTTCGCGCCCGTTCTTCGCGATTACGTGAAAGCCCATCACGACATGCCGAATCGCGGTCCCCGCCGGCATTTCCTGCCGA
>JAIQFJ010000281.1 GCA_020073325.1 Terriglobia bacterium
GATCCGGCTGGCGCTGGGCGCATCGCGCGGGCAGTTGATCCGGCAGTTGCTGACGGAAAGCGTTGTGTTGTCGCTGGCGGGCGGGGCGGCGGGATTGCTGCTCGCTGTGTGGCTGGCGAATTTGTTTTCGGCGTGGACTCCGCCGGTCGACATTCCTGTTTTCCCGGCGTTGCATGTCGATGTGCGGGTGATGATGTTCACGGCGGGGATTTCGCTGCTGACGGGAGTGCTGTTCGGACTGGCGCCGGCGTTGCAGTCGGTGAAGGCGCAGCTCGCGCCGGCATTGAAGAACGAGGCGGTGGCGGAGCGATTGCGAAAATTCCAGTTGCGCGATGTGCTGATCGCGGCGCAGGTGGCGTTGTCGGTGCTGCTGCTGGTGGGGTCGGTGCTGGTGATGCGGAGTTTACAGCGTGCGTTATCGGTGCCGCTGGGATTCGATCCGCAACACGTTGCGGTGGTGGGCATCAACCTGGAACTGCAGGGTTACGACGAGAAGCGCGGGCGGGATTTCGAAAAGCGGCTGCTGGAGCGGGTGCGGGCGATGCCGGGGATTGAGTCCGCGTCTTTGATCGACAGCCTGCCGCTGACGCTGCAATGGAACAACTCCGGGATCTTTATCGAAGGGAAGCCGATTCCGCGGGCGGCGGACGTTCCGCTGGGAGCGCGGCACCGCGCGGCGGTGGAGTATTTCAAGACGGCCCGCACGCGGCTGATTTCCGGGCGCGTGTTCGATGAAAACGACAAGCAGGGCGGGCGCCGGGTGGCGCTGGTCAACCAGGCGTTCGTGAAGCAACTGCTGCCGGGCGAAAATCCGATCGGGAAGCGGTTCGAGCACGGGACGAACGGTCCGTGGCGCGAGATTATCGGCGTGGTGGAGGACGGCAAGTACAGGTCGCTTTCGGAGGCGCCGATGCCTGCGGTGTTTGAGTCGATCGAGCAGGAATACTCGCCGAACGTGAACGTGCTGGCGCGGTCGTCGCTGCCGGAAGATGAGGTGACGGCGATGCTGCGGCGCGCGGTGATGGAGCAGGACTCGACGATCACGATGGCGACGGCGGGAAGCTGGACGGGACAGCTCGGGCTGGCGCTGTTTCCGGCGCGGATCGCGGCAATCGTGCTGGGCGCGTTCGGGCTGCTGGCGCTGGTGCTGGCGGCGACGGGCGTCTACGGAGTCACGGCATACGCGGTGTCGCGGCGGACGCGGGAGATCGGAATCCGGATGGCGCTGGGAGCGAAACCGCGCGAGGTGATTCGCGTGGTGTTGTCGCACACGGCAGTGCTGGTGGGGTCGGGCGGAGCGGTGGGGATCGCGCTGGCGCTGGTCAGCGGGCGATTCTTCGGACTCATCTTGTACGGCGTGAGTGCGACCGATCCGTTGACGTATGCGGCGGCGATCGGCATCATGGCGCTGGTCGCGCTGGGGGCCTGCTGGCTGCCGGCGCGGCGGGCGATCGCGGTGGATCCGGTGACGGCGCTGCGGACCGAGTGATGCGATAATCCAGCCATGACCAACAACCTGGTGACCACGGCCTTCACGCTGGACGGCTATCGGATTACGAAAAGTCTCGGATTGGTGCGGGGAATTGTCGTGCGGTCGCGGTCGATTTTCGGGACGATCGGGGCGGGGCTACAGACGATCGTCGGTGGAAATATCACGCTGCTTTCGGAGTTGTGCGAGAAGACCCGGGAGCACGCGTTCGAACTGATGTGCCAGCATGCCGATCAGATGGGGGCGAACGCGATCATCGGGGTCCGCTATGACGCGACCGAGGTGATGCAAAGTGTCACCGAGGTGCTGTGTTACGGCACGGCGGTGTACGTCGAGCCGGAGCGTTAATCGAATTCGCGGACGGCGGCTGCCTGTTCGGCGCCGACGCGCCCGGCGTGGATGCTGGCGACGTAGTAATTTTCTCCGCGCATGGGGCATCCGGCGATGCGGCGCAGCATCGCGATTTGTCCGATGTGAGTCAGCGCGTCGGCGACGCCGCCTTGCAGCAACTTTTCGGCAGGCGCGCCGAGCGGCGATTCCGATGCGAGATACGCGTCGAAGGCTTCGAGCGACGTGAAGAATCGTTCCTGTTCCTGAATCCAGGCGAGCGGAGTCGAGTTGTGCCACGCCTGTTTGCCTTGCGCGATGCTGAGGCACCAATCGAAGAGGTCGCCCATGTGGGCCAGAATTTCCGCGGGCGTGCGGTTGGATTCGGTGGCTCGGAAATCGGCGAAAGATTCGGGAGTGCCGCGCAGGGCTCGGGATCCGCGATAGGCGATGGTGGCGACGGTGTGGCGGAGAAGGTCGCGCTTGGGGTCGGGCATATCGTTATTTTATTCCCTGAAGTGCGAGAATATTAAGCAGGAACGGGCACTCTTTCTTTGGTGACCAATCAACAGCTTTACTTGGCGATCGGCATTCCGCTGATCTTCAACGCCGGACTTGTGGGCCTGCTCCTGGCTCTGATGTCGGCGAAGTTTAAGGCGATGGAAGATCGCTTTGACGGTATCGATCAGCGCTTCGACGACATGAAGGACCTGTGGCGCGCGGAACTGCATCGGGTGGAGGAAGTCCTCGACGCGCGGCTGAAGCATCTCGAAGAGCGCTAGACCTGTGCTTGTGCCAAACTAGAACTGTTGATTCCCGCCGCTACATTTCTCGGTGGATTTGTTTTGGCGATCCTCACCGCCGCGCTGTGGTTCCGCCGCAAGCCTGATCAGCCGCCGGTTTCCGATGCGCTGCAGCGGATCGAATCGCAGATGCGCGAGTTCGAGGCGCAGCGGCAGCACATGATGGGCGGGCTCGAACAGCAGATTTCTTCTCTGAGTCGCGAGACGGTGGCGCTGTCGCAGGCGTTGCGCGCGCCGAATGCGCGAGGACGATGGGGCGAGCTGACTCTGCGGCGTGTCGCCGAATTGGGCGGCATGGTTCCTTACTGCGATTTTTTCGAGCAGGAATCGAGCGAACGGATGCGGCCGGACATGATCGTGCGGCTGCCGGGCGGGCGGACTCTGGCGGTGGACGCGAAGGTTCCGCTGAGTGCGTATCTCGAGGCAGAAGCGGCAACCGATGAGGCGTCGAAAAAGGCAGCGCTCGACCGGCATGCGCAGCAGTTGTCGCGGCACGTGATGCAGTTGAGCGGGCGCGAATACTGGTCGCAATTTCAGCCGGCTCCGGAGATGGTCGTGCTGTTTCTGGCGGGCGATCATTTTCTGAGCGCGGCGCTGGAGCGCGATCCGGAACTGCTCGAGCGCGCGCTGGCTCGCAAGGTGCTGCTGGCCACGCCGGTCACGCTGATCAGCGTGTTGAAAGGCGTCTCCTACGGCTGGAAGCAGGAACGGCTGGCGCAAAACGCAGACGAGTTGCGCAAGATCGCAGCCGAGTTTCATGACCGGATCCGGGTGTTTGCGGATTCCTATGCCGAATCGGGCCGGCAGCTGGCGAAGGCGGTGGACGCCTACAATCGATCGGCGGGATCGTGGGAAGCGCGGCTTTTGCCGTCCCTGCGACGCATGAAGGAACTGGGCGCCGGCGGAGCGAGCGAAATTCCCGAGCCGCCGCGCATTGACGCGCCGGTTCGCGATCCGCAATCCTTAGGAGGACAGGACCGGCCGTCCTGAAATCGCCCTTATGATGCGTCACTTCTTTCTGTTCCTTTCCAAGCAGAAGGGACTCAGAAGATGGATGGAGACGTCGCCTCTCTCCCACAAATTCACGCGCCGGTTTGTGGCGGGTGAAACGCTGGACGATGCGCTGGCGGTGTGCGCGCGGCTGGAGCGGGAGAAAATCTGGACGACGCTCGATCATCTTGGTGAGAACGTCACGTCGCTCGACGAAGCGTCGCAGTCGCGAGACGATTATCTGGCGGCGTTGGCGGAGCTCGGCGGGCATCCGGCGACAGTGTCGTTGAAGCTGACCCAGTTCGGGCTGGATTTTTCGACAGACGGGTGTTACGAGAACGTCCGGCAGTTGGCGCTAAAGGCGCGCGAGATCGGGACGCATCTGGAGATCGACATGGAGTCGAGCGCGTATACGGATCGGACGCTCGACGTGGCGACGCGGATCGCGGGCGAATTTCCGGGGACGCGCGCGGTGATTCAGGCGTACCTGCGGCGCAGCGCGGCGGATATCGAGCGGATGAATCAGATCAAGATGCCGGTGCGGCTGTGTAAGGGCGCCTATGACGAGCCGGCGTCGGTGGCGTTCGCGGAAAAGCGCGAAGTGGATCAGAGTTATGTCGAGCTGATGAAGACGCTGCTCGATCGCGGGACGTATCCGGCCATCGCGACGCACGACGAACGGATTGTCGGCGAGGCGTTCCGCTATGTGCGGGAGCGGAAGATCGCTCCGGAACAATTCGAGTTTCAGATGTTGTACGGGGTCCGGCGGGATCTGCAGCAGCGGATCGTCGATCTGGGCTACCGGCTGCGGCTGTACGTGCCTTACGGGACGGCGTGGTATCCGTACTTCATGCGGAGGCTCGCGGAACGGCCGGCGAATGTCGTGTTCCTGGTGCGGAATTTGTTTCGGAAATAGCTAGGACAGCGGGACCGGCACCTGATCGGCGATTTCGATGCCGAAGGCGTCCAGGCCCACGACCTTGCGGGGATGATTCGTCAGCAGGCGGATGGTGGTGAGGCCTAAATCGGCCAGGATCTGGGCGCCGATTCCGGATTCATGCTGCGGCGGAGTGGTGCCGTCGAACGGGACGTGGCTGCGCGTGCCCGATCCGGATTGATGCAGGTAGACCAGCACGCCCGCACCTTCTTCGGCGATGCGCTTCATGGAACCTTCGATCATCGCGCGGCAGTTGCACTGCGTCGATCCGAAAACGTCGCCGTACATGCAGCGCGCGTGCATACGGACCAGGACGTTGTGCTGCTTCGACACGTCGCCGAGGATCAGCGCGACGTGCTGTTCGCCGTTGAAGGTGCTGACGTAGGTCACGGTGCGGAAGGAACCGTACGGCGTGCGGACGCAGCCTTCCGAGCGCCGCTCGACGAAATGTTCGTTTTCGAGCCGGTAGCGGATCAGGCTCGCGACGGAGATCATCTTGAGGCCGTGATGCGCGCAGAATTCGGTGAGCTGCGGGACGCGCGACATGGTCCCATCGGGATTCATGATTTCGCAGATCACGCCGCCGGGCTGCAAACCGGCCATGCGGGCGAGATCGACGGCGGCCTCGGTTTGTCCGGCGCGAACCAGCACGCCGCCTTCGCGCGCGCGCAGCGGAAAGACGTGGCCGGGGCGGGCCAGGTCGCGAGGCGTGCAATCCGGGTCCATTGTCTTGAGGATGGTGTGGGCGCGATCGGCGGCGGAGATTCCCGTGGAGACTCCTTCGGCCGCGTCGATCGATTCGCAAAAGGCGGTGCCGAAGCGCGACGTATTCATCGGCGAGATAAGCGGAAGATGCAGCGCGTCGCAACGTTCCGGAGCCAGCGCGAGGCAGATGAGGCCGCGTCCGTGCGTCGCCATGAAGTTGATGGCGTCGGGCGTGATCGATTCGGCGGCCATGGTGAGGTCGCCTTCGTTTTCGCGATCTTCGTCGTCGACCACGACCAGCATTTTTCCGACGCGGAAGTCGTCGAGGGCTTCCGGAATGGAGGCGAACGGCATCATTTTCAGGATACAGTACGGCGTCGACCCGGAACGCGCCGTCACTCACTTCGGGATGTGGTTCGTTATCACCCGCGGTAACTGCGGTGTTCGAGATGATGGGTGCGATGGCCCGTCCCAGGCCGAGTGACCGCCCGCATTCAGCGCGACACGCGCACCGGCAGGCTTCGCGGCCAGTTACTGCTTCAGCGTGGCGCGATCCAACTTGCGGTTGCCTTCCTCAACGATTCTCCCGAGGCGTTCAGTTCGCAAAAGTGAAGAGAACGATCCGAGAGGTCCAGAGCGGTGGTCGTCGCCGGCATCGCAGGAGCAACGTTGATGTTCTTTTTCATGGCTGGTCTTTTTTCTGCACTCTCACCGAAGTGCGCGTTGAATGTTCACCAGCGAGCTTACCGCTGATGAGAGGCCAGCCCGTTCATCCTATCTGTCCCCGTTGTCTCCCTGAGCTTTGCCTCGGGCTTCCATGCTCAGTCTGAATGATCCACACAGATGGATCGCTGCAAGACGGGTTCCGGTTGGAAAGCTGGCGCTGCAATCTGTCCCACGGGCTCGATCGAAACCGGTCACAACGGAGTCATGGGCGCGGCGTCTCCTTCTGGAAACAGATCACCGGTGCAGAGCCGCCAGCCGTTGCTCTAATGCCCTTACCAGTCCGTCGAACGAGCCACGTTTGTGCTGGTTGAGGGCGGTGGCCGGGGCGGCCGCGACTGCAGCACCGACCAGAGCTTTGACTTCGCCTTTTACGCGATCAGTCCACTGCTTCCCCTGACCAAGAAATGTATCCCGCATGCGTTCGGACCATTTCCTATTGGAATGAAACGTGGGTGCTTGAAGCGTGACATTGTAGGCCTCTTCCACCTGAGCACGATACACGGCAGTATCGTAGATGTCTTCGATCTCTGCGCCCTGTGGCATGCCGTTACAGATCGTGAAGTTGCACTGCGCATCCGTGAGAAGGCCGTCATTGCGCGCTTCTTCGAAACTTTGTTGTCCGGCATCATCGTTATCCAAGTAACAATGGTATTCACAAAGGGCGTCGCGCAGGAGGCTTGCCTTGTACGATAGGTTCGTTGCACCATCGAGCGCATTAATTACCAAGGCTCCTTGCTGCAACGCTGTCGCGACGGCGGGCGAGTTTGCCCCAAGGAGAGCCTGCAGGGCGGTAACGTCTTCTCCTCCTTCCACGATCAACACGAGTTCTGCGTGGCGCAGATTGTCTGCTGCCCGGACGCCGAGTATCTCGCGGATTTCGGTGATACTTTCGGCGCTACGTGCCTTGTTGCTGTCAACGATGATGTTAGCTGAAACGCACGTCCGATCAACAAAGAGCGGGCAGTGAGTCGTGATTACTATCTGCTGAGTCTTTGCAAGCTCCTGCAGTACCGCCTTGAGCTCATGGATCGCACTAGGATGCAAGTGAGACTCTGGCTCCTCCAGTGCTATTACGTTGTACTTTGCCCCTGACTTGACGCCCGCGGCGTGTCGCATCAAAGCGATGGCAGCAAGGCTTTGTACCCCGTCACCCTTATGCTTTAGTGGCGTCGCGGTCCCGTCATCAATGACAATCTCCGAGGCCGTCCGAAGCGCTCGTGTGCGTTCCGCCGTGGCGATGCGCACCTGGACATTCCTAATCGCCGGAAGGAACTGCACCAACGTACTCTTGATACTTTGCGACATTTCCGCAAGCACTGGTTTCTGCAGATCAGCAATGGTTTTTAGTGCGGCTTTGTATCGTGGGTCGCTCTCCAAGGGTCGAAGGGCCGCCGACAGCATACTATCGACGACTTCGTGGGCGCGTTGCGCGGTTCGAACCGCAGGTATGTACTCAAAGTCCAGGCGGCTGCGGACGAACTCTGCGATAAGCGGCGCCTTTTTTGTTAACCCCGCAGCAGCAGGCCCCTGCTTTGCAATGGCCACACTGAATTCTTCTCTCCCAAACGTAATCTTGATCGGCAGATTCCCATTGAGATTACTGCCGACTTTCTTCTGAAACGCCTTTAGCTCCGTCTTATCAAGCTCGAATTCCAGAATGAATTCCGAACCTCCGTCCGGATGCGCTTCACGCAACGCGATCGGGTAATCGTTTTCCCAGTTGTAAATCGACTCCCGTTCGAAATGGGGGATGAGGTATGCGATCTTGCCAGAACCCGGAGCCCCAATGGATCGTCCTTGTCGGAGGAACCGCAGGCCCGCTACCAATGCGCGTAAGATGTTTGACTTTCCTTCGTTATTGCGCCCGATAAGCACTGTCGAAGAGCCTAGCTGTAGCTTGTGCGCCTTCGTGATGCTGCGGTAATTTTTGACTGTGATTGCGACGAGGTTCATAGGTTTCCTCGGGGGGCAGCGGTTCGCGCGCTGTCCGCACGGTGGCGAAATGGGGACAACCTGTTGCGAAATAGAATGGTGCGAAATGGGGACAACCTGAGCAGCCACATATCGAGATTCGAGTTTCGGGACACCCGGGTCCTATTTTATGCGAATTTTACAAATTCCAGCGACGTTCTTGAGCGACTCGACCACTTCCGCTGAAAGCGCCGCTCCAACTCCTCGACAAAGCCGCCGTCGCCAAACGGACGACCCGCATAGGTGCACTTCCGCAGGGCAGAGCGGGAAACATGGGGACGGACGAGACGTTTCCATGTCGATTTTTCATTGCATCTCCGGTTGCTCATCGTCAATCCCGGCGGGTCGTCCGCACGCTTGGGGGCGCCAAGCGCCGTTTCAGCCGTCCTTCCAACTCTGCCACAAAGCGTCTCGTCCGTCCCCACGTTTCCCATGTTTTCGTGTTTTGGCCTTAGTTATTTCGAACCGTGCCGCCGACGATTGCTCCCAAAAAGAGTAGCATCCCTAGGACACTACCCGAACGCAGTTTTACAACCCGAGGCGTTTGTCTAACTCGATGGTCACTGCGGCGAGGCGCTCAGGGTGATGGACCAACGTGGGAATCGCGTCCGGGGTTGCGGCGAGCGCGTCGGCGGCGGCGAGTGCCAGGCTGTAGGCAGCGGCGGCGTGCTCGGCATCGAGATGGGACCAGTCCTGTCCGAGATTTTCGAGCTTCGGCAGTTCGTGTGACCGGATCATCGCGGCGACCTTCTGGCGAGCCGCGGCGTTCAGCGCATCGCCGGAGAGTTTCTGCGCCAGGCCTTCGTGCAGCCAGGCGGGCCAGCGTCCGGTCATCGCGAGACAGGCGTGCACCGTTTCGTGCGCGAAGGTGCGGCGCATGGT
>JAIQFJ010000282.1 GCA_020073325.1 Terriglobia bacterium
GACTGCTCTATCCGGAAGTGACCCATGATGAAAACATGCTTCGCGGCAAGTATCGGTCTTGCGGTCATCACGCTCGGTTCTGTCTCGGTCGGGCACGCTGCTGATCCGTGCCCCGCGCCCGAGGCGCGATCGATTTGCGACGCGGCGATCTTGCCGATGGCGCCGGCGAGGAATCGCGGCGCGCGCGTCATGGGGCCGGGAAAACTCGCATTGTCGACCGCCGCGATGAATTCGACGTTTTCAGGAATCGATTTAAGCCAGTCTTCAAACTTCATCACCACTTCGCCGCACACCAGCCGCAGGCTCGCATCGTAGACCGCGCCGAAAATCTCCCCGCGCCGTGCATCCATAACGACGGCCCGCAGCGGAGCCGAGCCGAACGACGCGATCGCCTGCAGATTCGAAATTCCGATTGCCTTGCGGCCGGCCGCCTCGGCCAGTCCCTTTGCCGCAGTCAGGCCGACGCGCACGCCGGTGAAGGATCCAGGCCCGGAGGCGGACGCGTACACATCGATCGAGCGGGGGTCGAGCGCGTGCCGGGCAAGAAGTTGCGCGACGGAGCCGAACAGCACGTGCGCGAATCCGTCCGACGATTGCAGCGCGCATTCTTCGACAACACGGCCGTCTTCGACCAGCGCGATGCTGGCGAAATCGCTGGTAGTATCGATCGCGAGGATGCGGCTCACGGTACCAGCCTGAACACCTTGTCGATGATATAGGCTTTGCCGTTGGCGTTGAGAACGCCGACGCGGAGGCTCATCACGGCCGGATAATTTTTCGCGATCGATTTGGGGATCTGCATCGTTCCTTCGCGGCCCGTGCCGACGACGCGGTAGCCTTCGCCGTCGATCGGCACATCGCCCATCCATTCGATCAGCAGCGATCGCGTGCCGCGCGTCTGCCGCTTCACTTTGAGCGAGAAAAACGGCGCGCGTGAAACCGAAATTTCGCCTTCTTTCGGCGAATCGACTTCGAACGGAATCTTCGCCGGGTCTTGCTCCACTTCCTGCACGGGCACCGGGCGCGACTCGAATTTCCAGGATCGCAGCATCCCTTCCTTCGTTCCTTCGCGCGAAATGTGCAGGACCCAGGGATGCGATTTGTCCGGCGGCTCGCCTGTGTAGTGCTCGCCGTTGTAGCCTTTTTCTTTCGTCCGCTCGCCGGTCATCGGATCGATCCAGGCGACGTCGTAGCCGTGCTTTTCGACGGTCACCTCCACCGGTCCCGGCTTTTCGATGTAGACGATATACTCCACTCCATCGAGCGCCAGCGCGCGGCCGCCGTCGAGGTCGAAATATGGCTCCAGATCCCAGTAGCGATTCCCGCTCATGAAATCGAACCATGCTGTCATGTACTCGCCCGAACCGGCGGCGGGATATTGGCCGTTCATGGTCGCGGTCCATAGATCGTTGACGTTCTGAATCGCGGTATTGATCGCCGGGACCTGATAGAGCTGATGCTCCACGGCGCCGATGTTCGGATCGGGCGTGCCGTAATCGATCAGCGACATCCACGCGTCGCCGAGCAGCGGAGCCGAAGTGGACGCCGCAAGCGTCGTGCGCGGGTGATCATAAGCATCGAGCTTTTTGAGCAGCGCTCCGGTATCTTTGAGCGCGACGCGGGCGCGGGCGTTTTCAAACGACGGAACACCCATCCACGTGATGTTCATACCCGAGAATCGCGCGGCGATATCGGTGATGTACAGTTCGCGCTGCTTCCAGTCTTCGGGAATCGCGGCCAGCAGCAGATCCGCGACCAGTCCTTTTTGATTGATGGCGCGAATTCGGTCGGCGGCTTCGCGAAGATCGGCACTCGGCTCGATCGTCACGCGCAGGTGCGTGAATTTTTCTTTGACGCGCTGATCGAGCTGGCGGTCGAACTCGGCGCGAGGCATCGTCGTGAAACGATCGATCGCCGTGGCCATCCACAGATGCGCCTTGCTGGTCCCTTCCCAGGCGAAATGATGGACATTGGCGACGCGCACGAATCCGGGCGACTCGGAATCGGCGGCGCTGAACGAGACCTCCTTGCCGTCGAGGCGCGGCAGATTGCTGCTGATTTTATAGGTCCAGGGGCCGCCTTCGGTGGGTGAAAAACGAATCGTGAGCCGCCGGTCGCCGTCGCGGAAAGCCTGCATCATGTACGTGCGATGATGCGGGGATCGAAACTCGGCGTGCAGTTCGGCTTTGGCGGCGTCTTCGTTAGCCTCCAGATCGAAGGCAAAATCGCAGGACGACCAGGCTGTCGCGCCGGGACACGCCGGCTGCGCGAATAAAGGAGCCGCGGCGAGGAAGATCCACCAGCGAGGGAGCATCTTTGCTATCTCTATATTCACAAATGCTCGACGATTACGCACCGAAGGAACTCGCGCTCGCGACCACGATTCCGGCGCGCTGGTATCTCGATCCAGCGATGCTCGAACGGGAGCGCGATGCGGTGTTCGCGCGTACGTGGCAGCCGGTGGGTCATGCGAAGACGGTCGCCGAGGCGGGAACTTTTCTGGCCGCGGAAATCGCGGGCGAGCCGGTGGTGGTCACGCGCGCCAAAGACGGCGTGCTGCGGGCGTTTTCGAATGTGTGCAGGCATCGTGCGTCGATCATCGCGGAGGGCTCGGGCAAAGCGGCGGCGCTGCGCTGTCCCTACCATGCCTGGACGTATGGGCTCGACGGCCGGTTGCTCGGCTGTCCCGAGTTTGAAGGCGTGCTCGATTTCGACAAATCGCGCGTCGCCCTGCCGCAGTTTCAGGTGGAGACCTGGGGACCGTACGTGTTCGTCAATCAGGACCCGTCCGCTCCGCCGCTGGCCGAGGTATACGGCGACATTCCGGGTGAAGTGGCGAAGATCGGCTGCCCCGTGGATCGCCTGGAGTTTTCCGAGCGCCGCGACTACGTGATCGGGTGCAACT
Organism: Terriglobia bacterium; assembly: GCA_020073325.1. Classification (GTDB taxonomy): domain Bacteria; phylum Acidobacteriota; class Terriglobia; order Bryobacterales; family Bryobacteraceae; genus Palsa-187. The sequence continues at coordinate 2,906 of JAIQFJ010000282.1, forward strand.
GGAAGGTGTACGTCGACAATTACCTCGAAGGCTACCATCTGCCGGCCGCGCATCCCGGATTATTTCGGGAACTCGATTATGCGAACTATCGCGTGGAGCCGCATCGCTACTATTCGTCGCAGATCTCTCCAATCCGTCCGCCGCAGGGGCAGGAACCGAGACAGTACGAGTCGGAAGGCCTGAGCGCGCTCTATTATTGGATTTTTCCGAATTTCATGCTGAACGTGTATCCCGACAATTTGAGCGCGAACATCATCGTTCCGCTGGGACACGACAAGACCCTGACGATCTTCGAGTGGTTTTCGTATCCGGGGGCGAAGATGAGGCCTGAGACGGTCGCCTTCAGCGACGAGATTCAGCAGGAAGACATCCGGATTTGCGAATGGGTGCAGAAAGGGCTGCATTCGCGCACGTACAACACGGGGCGCTTTTCGGTGAAACGCGAAAACGGCGTCCATCATTTCCATCTCTTGCTCGACGAGTTTTTAAAACATGAAAATCACTGATCAGGAACGCGACGCCGCTGTGGCGCGGCTGGAATCGTCACGGGATAAGCTGCTGACGGCTTTGCACGGAGTGACCGAAGAGGAGGCGCTGTTCAAGCCCACGCCGGAGCGGTGGTCGATCCTGCAGTTAGTCGAACATCTGGCCACCAGCGATCCGGGGCTGATGGGACTGATCCGCAAGGCGCTTGAATCGCCCGCACAGCCGGACCTGATGGAGGGCGCCCGCAAGCACGATCATCGGTTCCTGGGCGAGTTGAAACCGCTGCCGCGGGGCGTCAACAAAGCTCCTGAGTTTCTGCTGCCGAAGTCGGAGTACTCCAAGCTCGGCGAAGCGCTGGCGGCATTTTTGAGGGCTAGCGAAACGACTTTGGAATATGCGCGATCGACGCAGGACGATTTGAGGTCGCATTTTTCCAATCACAATCTGCTGGGTCCGATGGACGGATTTCAGTGGCTGGTGGCGTGCGCGGTGCATGTCGAAAGTCACACGCTGCAGATCCTGGAATTGCGGGAACTTTGGAAGTCCTGACTACGACGGCTTCATCTCCGGCATCGCGAACCGGTACTTGCCCTGGAAAATCTCCTCGAACAGCGCGACGATCTCCCCATGGACGATTCCGTTATCCGCCAGCAGGTGCGGACCGCGCACGCTCATCGGGTTCCCGTGCATGTCCGTGCAGACCCCGCCGGCTTCGCGAATCAGCAGGACTCCGGCAGCCATATCCCAGGGGTTGAGGCCGAATTCCCAAAAGGCGTCGAGCCGTCCCGCCGCGACATAAGCCAGATCGAGCGCAGCCGCCCCCGCGCGACGCACACCGTGCGACAGCATCGCGAGCTGATAGTAAAAATGAATGTTGACGTTCTGATGCCGCTTGCGCGACGGGAATCCTGTCGCAGTCAGCGTCTGCGCGATGGTCGCGGCTTTCGAAACATGAATCCGCGCGCCGTTCAGGAACGCGCCCGAGCCGCGCTCGGCCGAGAACATCTCGTCGTGCACCGGATCGAACACCACGCCGGCGATCAGTTCGCCGTCGCGCTCGAGCGCCAGCGTCACGTTGAACATCGGAAAGCCGTGCGCGAAGTTTGTCGTGCCGTCCAGCGGATCGACATACCAGCGATATCCCGACGCCCCTTCCTGTCCGCCGCCTTCTTCCGCGACCACCGCGTGCGAGGGGAAATGCTTCAGCAGTCTCTCGACGATCAGGCGTTCGCTCGACCGGTCGGCTTCGGTGACCAGGTCGAACTCGCCTTTCATCTCGAAGCCGATTCGTTTTTCCAGAAATTGCCGGATCAGCGCGCCGGCTTCGCGCGCGATCTCCTGGGCCGTCTCAACGTAGGATGCCAACGTCAGATCTCGTACAGGTATTTGATGTCGTGTTTGAACAGAAACAGGTTCGGCTCGCCTGCGCGCGTCAGGCGGATGAAGTTGGTGTCGTAGAACTCGACGATGCCCTCCACCTCCTGGTTGTCGCTGAGTTTTACGCGGACCGTCTTTTGCTCATCGATCAGGCGCTTCAGAAACTTCACTTCCTCGAACGTCTGTTCCGGAGCTTTCGTGCTGCTGATTTTTCCTGGCATTTCGGGGATCACTTAGGGGAGCGCGTCTCCATAATAACCAGTCCGCGTCTGCGCCCGCAAATCCTTGCGCGAAAGATCGACGCGCACGGTGTGGAAACCTCGCGACTGCTCTTTCGGGTAATAGCCGATCATGTACTGCGCGCGCAGGTCGCGCAGAATTTCTTCGAAGGTGCGGCCGAGCTCCGCAATGGTCGGATCGAACCAGCGCCCGCCGGTGTCGGATGCGAGCGTCTGCAGCGCGTGCTCCCCGCCGATGTTGCGGCCGGCATCGTTGGTGATGGGCACGATGACGATCGGATACATCACCGCATCGGCGCGCTGCGCGGCTTCGCGCGCGTCCTTGAAGGCCTTGGAACTGGTGGTATTGCCGCCATCGCTCACGATCACCATCACGTGGCGCCCGTCGCGGCGCTGCAGGTCGCGCGAGGCGTGAAAAATCGCGTCGTAAAGCGACGTTCCGCCTTCCGGTTTGATGAACCGCAGATTATTTTCGAGCGCCCGCGAGTTGCGCGTGAAATCGTGCTGCATGGTGACGTCGTAATTGAAGGTGTACAGCGCGGCGGAGTCCTGCTCGTTGCCCGCGCCAAATAAAGCCCGCAGAAATCGCGTCAGCGACTTCACTTCAAGCTGCCAGTCCTTCGCCGTCGACCCGCTGGTGTCGACCAGAATCGAAACCGAGAGCGGCTTGGTAGTGTAGTGCTCGAAAACCGAAATGTCCTGCCGGACGCCGTTGTCGAAAACGGAAAATTCGTCCTTTTCGAGCGTGCCGATCAGGTCGCCGGCCTGGTTCTTCACGTTGACCAGCAGCCGCACCAGCCTGACTTCAGACTTGAAAGTGGGCGGCACGTTCGGCTGCGCGCTCGCCACGGCCAGCGCGAAAAGAGCGATCGAAAATTTCATGTTTTAGGCTGGGCCTTGATGACGGATTCGTCCCATTCGCCATCGACCCAAACTTCACCGTCGACGAAGAATTCTTTTTTCCAGATCGGCACCATGCGTTTCAGGCGATTGATGCCTTCGAGCGCGGCGTCGAAAGCCGGTTTTCGATGCGGCGCCGTGACCACCACCGACACGCTGGTCTCGCCGATGTTGATGCGCCCCAGCCGGTGCACCATCGCGATGCGCCCGATCGGAAATTGATGCGCGATCTCGCCGCCGATTTCCGCCATCACCTTCACGGCCATCGCCTCGTAGCATTCGTATTCCAGGTGCATCGTCGCGCGGCCTTGCGAGTTATTTCGCGCAACACCCTCGAAGTTGACGAACGCGCCGTCCTCGCCGCGCAGCAGGCGCCGTGCGACGGCTCCGCCATCGATCGGATCGCGGGTCAGGCCAAAAAAATGCCCCGCGGTGGGGAAAACGATCTGATGGGTGAACGTCCCGCTGCCCCCGCTGACGGGAGGCATGAGGGCCACTTCATCGCCATCGACCATGGTCGAGGTCGGCGGCGCAAACTGCTGGTTCAGGGCCAGGACAACGCTCGAGGAAATGTCGCGCAGCCGCGGGAAGCGGTTGCCGTAGTTCTCCAGTACTGCCTGCAGCCTGGCTCCATCGGGCATTTCAATCAAGTCCTCGCGCAGCCCGACGATTTCGCGGACTGGACCAAAAAAGAGTACTTTAATGCGCACCTGCTCATACTATCAGACTTGCCCCGGGCCCCTTTGGTTTCAATAAGTTGCTATAATCTCGATTCCATGAATCCTGTCGAGGCCCGGCTCCGGGTCCGCTATGCCGAAACCGACCAGATGGGCATCGTCTATCACGCCAACTATCTGATCTGGATGGAGGTAGGTCGCGTCGAGTACTGCCGGGCTCGCGGCATCCGCTATCGCGACATGGAGCGCGAGGACGGAATCCTGCTGGCTGTGGTGGAGGCGAACTGCCGCTATGTCTCGCCCGCCCTTTATGACGAAGAGGTGATCGTGCGGACCTGGGTCGCGCAGGCGCATCCAAGGATGCTGCGATTCGGTTATGAGATGGCCGAAGCATCGACCGGCCGGGTCCTGGCGACCGGGGAAACAAAGCACCTTTTTTGCGATCGGGAACGCCGCCCGATGAAGCTGCCGGCCAAGTACCGTGCGGCTTTCGGGATGAGCTGACAAAATCAGTTCGTGTGCAGGACCGTCAAGTAAGCGCCCGCCGAACTCGCCACCCCGCCGACCGTCAGGACAAGCGTCAAATCGCCGTCCGGCGAATCGTCGGGCAACTGAATGTTGAGCTGATAGAGTCCCGGACTCCCCGGAGTCAAGCCGACATATTGCACGTTCGCCGCGGGCAGATCCTGGCCGTTCAGCGTGACCTTCGCTGCCGCGGTCACCGGCGCGAGCGTCGAGCCGAAGGTTCCCGGCGCGACATCGGGATTCGTGGCGCCGAAGCCGGTCCCGTAGAGCGTCACCAGTTGCCCCGGATGCGCCGGGACGAGTCCGGCGCCCGGGACGAGACTGGAGGCGACCAGAAGCGTGCCGGTCAGCGAATCGGTGGCGATTACAGGGTTGTGGCCGTCCGACCAATTCGCCGCGTAGAAGAATTCGGGCGTCGCGGTCTGGACCGGGACGGTGATCTTGTTGCTCTCCGCGGCGTTCGCCGTGTCGCAGCCGGAAACGACGGACACAGCCACGCTGGTCCCGCCCATCACCGGCGACTGGAAATTCACCTGCGTATCTGAGGCTCCAAAGATGGGCGCGCGGGCCCCGCTGACCATGACGCAGACCCCCTTGAAATTCACCGGCACGTTCCCGTTCACCAGGTCGCTGGCGGCGACGTTGACGAAGCTCGCGCCGGCGCCGAAATTCTTGCCCTTTACCGTGGCGATCCCGCCGGTCGACAACGCGACCACCAGCGGCGTGCTGAAGCCCGAGCCTTGCACCGAATCGAGTTGCGGAACCGGCGTCGTCACCGGCGGAGGCGTCACCGTCAGGCTGAACGCCACCGGAGCCACCTTCGAGGCGCTCGCCGTGATGGTCACCGGACCGGTCGTCTGGCCGAGCGTCACCTGAATCGAGGCGATCCCGCCGCCATCCGTGTTTGCGGTCGAGTTGGAAAGCGTCGCCGAGCCGGAGGTCACGGAAAAACTCACCAGGGCGTTGCCCACGGCGTTCCCGGCGCTATCGATCACCTGGACCGAGATCGGCACCAGCGCGCCCGGCGCGCCCTTCGCATTGTTTCCCGCAACAATCGACATGGCCGTGGCGATCTGCGGCACCAGCTTTCGGATCCGGTCGTTTCCCTGATCGGTGAGATAGATGGTCCCATCCTTGTCGACCGCAATGCGCGACGGGTCGATGGACACTCCCAGCGCCGTGCCCGTCTCCAGATTGAACCCGTTGAGGCCGTTGCCCGCCACCGTGGTGATTTTCGCGCCGCTCACCATGCGGATCACCGAATTGCCGTTATCGGCGATGTACAGATTCCCCGCGGCATCGAACGCGATTCCGAGCGGCAGCTTCAGTTGCGCGGCCAGCGGCGAGCCTCCGTCGCCCGTGAACCCGGGCGTTCCGCTGCCGGCCACGGTGGTGATGATTTTCGTCGCCAGATCGATTTTGCGAATCCGGCTGTTGACCGGATCCGAAAAATAGAGCGATCCGCCGAAGATCGCAAGGTCGCCCACCGAAAGCCCCGCCTTGCGCGCGACGTCGTTGTCGCCGCTATACAGCGGATTGCCGGTTCCCGCAAAGGTGCTGATGTTCTGATTCGAATCCACCATGCGGATCACGAAGTTTCCGCCGTCGGCGATGTACACATTGCCGGCCGAATCGACGGCCACGGAACTTGGGGCATCCAGGAGGGCGCGCGGAGCAAATGCCCCGTCGCCCGCATACCCGGTTCCGGAGC
>JAIQFJ010000283.1 GCA_020073325.1 Terriglobia bacterium
GATTACGGACGGCAACGATTGGAACGATCTGGATCCGCACTGGTCGCCCGACGGGAAAAGGATCGCGTTCGTCTCGAATCGTACGGGGCACGAGTTCGATGGCGACCACAACTCCGATGTGTGGGCGATCGCGGCCGAGGGCGGTCCGTTGACCAAGATTTCGGATCATCAAGGTCCGGACCGCAGCCCACGCTGGTCGCCGGACGGGAAGCGGATCGCGTTTTTGGGGTCGGCGGATGAGGATGAGCCGGCGACGATCTTTGTCGCTTCGGCTGAAGGGGGAAAGTCGGCGCCCGTCGCGAAGGATTTCGATCAGGTGGTCGGGCAGATGACATGGGCGGAGAAGGGCAAGGCGATCTATTTCGATTCGGGCGTGAAGGGCGAGACGCACCTTTATCGCATGGATGTCGCAACCGGAGCGAGGAAGGCGCTGACGACGGGTCCGCGCAATGTTCACGCGGCATCGATCCATGACGAATCCGGCAAGATGGTTTTCCTGTCGAACGATTTCGAGCATCTGGACGACGTTTACGTCCGCGAGAACGGGCAGGAGAAGCAGGTCACGCATCTTAATTCCGAGCTGTGGGGGAAACTCGCGATGGCGAAGGTCGAACGTGTTCCTTATAAAGCGGCCGACGGTTGGGACATCGACGGATTCCTGGTGAAGCCCGTGAATTTCGATCCGTCGAAGAAATATCCCATGGTGCTGAGCATTCACGGCGGTCCGGCGGGGATGTACGGCGTCGACTGGTATCACGAGTTTCAGGTCTATGCGGGCCGCGGGTGGGCCGTGTTTTTCTGCAATCCTCGCGGATCGACGGGCTATGGCTACAAGTTTCAGCGCGGCGTCGCGAATGAGTGGGGCGGCAAGGCTTACACCGATATCATGACCGGCGTCGACCTGGTGCTGAAGCAGAATGCGTGGATCGATCGCGAACGGCTGGGCGTGACCGGCGGGTCGTACGGCGGGTACATGACGAACTGGATCACGACGCAGACGAATCTGTTCAAAGCGGCCGTCACGCTGCGCAGTATTTCGAACTTCATCAGCGACGACGGCACTCGCGACGGGGCTTACGGCCATGAGCGCGATTTCGGCGGCGACATTTTTCACAACTTCGACGAGTACTGGAAATATTCTCCGCTGCGGCTGGCCGACAAAGTGAAGACGCCGACGCTGGTGCTGCACTCCGATAACGACTTTCGCGTGCCGATCGAGCAGGGCGAACAGTGGTTCCGCGCGCTGCAACACTATCACGTCACCAGCGAGATCGTTTTCTTTCCGCGCGAGAATCACAACCTTACGCGTACCGGCGAGCCGAAGCATCTGGTCGAAAGCCTGAACTGGCAGTGCTACTGGTTCGACCGATTCCTGGATGGCAACGAAAACGCGAAGCGTCCGACGGACTAGTGCGACGGCACGCCCGAGTGCGTGCGCCACAATATAGAGTGTGCTGGCGCTCGGGGCAGATCTCGAAAGCATTGTTCGCGACCTGGATGCGATGGGATATCGCGCGCTCATTGCGGGGGGCGCGGTGCGCGATGCGCTGCTGGGGCATGAGCCCAAGGATTTCGACATCGAGGTCTACGGGATCACCTATGATCAACTCGCGCAATTCTTAAGCCAGCGCGGGCGGGTCGATCTGGTTGGGAAATCGTTTGGGGTCGTGAAGTTCGAAGGCCACGATTTCAGCGTTCCGCGGCGCGATTCGAAGACCGGGCCGCATCACCGGCATTTCGAGACCACCTTCGATCCCGCGATCACGCCGCGCGAAGCGGCGTCGCGGCGTGATTTCACGATCAATGCGATGGCGTGGGATCCGATCGCGCATGAGCTGCTCGATTTCTTCGGCGGACGCGAGGATCTGCGGAATCGCGTGTTGCGGGCGACGAGCGCGGCATTCTCCGAAGATCCGCTGCGCGTGTTGCGCGGGATGCAGTTTGCGTGCAGGTTCGATTTGACGCTCGATCCGGCCACGGCGGAGATGTCGCGCTCGATCGCGCACGAATATGCGACGCTCGCGAAAGAACGGATCGCCGAGGAGTTCATGAAATGGGCCCTGAAGGCCGGGCATCCGGGACGCATCGGGCCGTATCTGCACGATTGCGGATGGTCGATTCATTTTTCCGAGATCGAGCGGCTGAAGGGCGTGCCGCAGGATCCGGACTGGCATCCCGAAGGCGATGTGGCGGTCCACACGATGCATGTCCTGAATTTCGCCGCGCGGATCGCGGAGCGCGACCATTGCGAAGGCGACGATCGGGCAGTGCTGATGTTCGCCGCGTTGACCCACGATTTCGCCAAAGCGGATACGACGGAACTGCGCGAAGTCGAAGGCCGGCTGCGATGGACCGCGTATGGTCATGAGCCCGCGGCAGGTCCGGCGGCGCGCGCGTTTTTGGAACGGATCGGGATCAAGGTGGCGATCGTCGATCAAGTGGTGCGACTGGTGGAGCATCACCTGGCGCATGCGAGCATCGGTCCCGAGGTGACGCCGCGCGCGGTTCGCCGGCTCGCGATGCGTCTTGCGCCGGCGAGTATTTCGCAACTGCTGCGGCTGATCGAGGCGGATGCGTCGGGCCGTCCGCCGCGGGAGCCGGGGCTGCCGGATTCAGCCGCGCGGATTCGCGACGTCGCGGCGGCGCAGGCGGTGGCGGAGAAACCGCAGCCTCCGCTGATTCTGGGGCGGCACGTGCTGCCGTATTTTGAGAATCGTCCGGGGAAACACATCGGCGAGGTGACGCGCGCGGCGTACGAAGCTCAGGCGGATGGGGTGTTCTCTACGGAGGAAGAAGCGATGCGGTGGCTCGAAGGGTACATGAGGAACGGCCACGCTTGACGTTTTTCGGCCTCATCACCGCGAGCGTCGATCTTAAGAGAGCAATCGGTTGACATCCGCATACGGGATCGCGCCCTCGATCATCGATGTATACGTGCCCTGATCGTGCAACTCGCGGGCGATACGGTCGCACAGGCCGAGCGTTGCTCGCATCGGGCCTGAGCCGACACTGACGCGCGCGACGCCCAGGGATTTCATCTCGGCGATCGGGGGCGATCCGGCGGTCGCGAGAATATTCAGCGGCGCCTGCAGCGCGGCCACCAACTGCCCGATCGTTTCGCGATCGCGGACGCCGGGGGCGAACAGGCAATCCGCGCCGGCATCGCGATACATGCGCAGGCGCTCGACCGCGCGATCGAAGCGTGTCGCGGCATCGCCGATCTGGTTCAGGAAAATATCGGTGCGCGCATTGATGACCATTTTCGGGACTGCGGCGCGAATCGACCGGATGATGGGGCGCAGGTCGATCAGTTCTTCGGATCCCGCTGTGTCTTCGAGATTCATCCCGACAGCGCCGGCGGCCCACACGCGGTGTGCGGTCTCGACCGGATCGTCGTAGCCGGCTTCGACGTCGGCGGTCACGGGAATTTTAACGGCTTTCGCCATCCTCGCGACCACTTCGAGCATCTCTTCGCGCGAAATTTTCTGACCGTCGGGATAGCCGAGCGCGAAGGCGACACCGGCGCTCGACGAGCCGATGGCGGCGAATCCGGCGCGTTCGAAGATGCGCGCGCCCGCCACGTCCCAGGCGTTTCCGATCACCAGCGTCGGCCGGTGCAGGCTCCGCAGCAGATCAGCCTTGTTCTCCATACCGATAGAATGACGTATATATGCGTCTCGCGCTTTTCGCGGCCTGCGCGGCCGCTCTGTTCGCGCAGAAGCAGCCGTTTGATGTTCAGACGATGCTGAAGCTTTCGCGGCTGAGCGAGCCGCAGCTTTCACCCGACGGCAAACTTGTGGCGTTTACGGTGCAGACGGTGGATCTGGATCGCAACGCGAAGCCCAAACAGATTTACGTCGTTCCGCTGAACGGAGGACTGCCGCGGCAGATCACGCGCGAGGGCACGGACAACGAGCGTCCGCGCTGGTCGTCCGACTCAAAGCAGATTTTCTACGTCTCGAATCGAGTTGGGTCGATGCAGGTCTGGCGCATGGACCCCGACGGAAATAATTCACGCCAGGTGAGTCATCTTTCCACCGAAGCGGGCGGCATCCTGCTTTCGCCCGACGGGAAGAAGATCGTTTTCGTGTCGAGCGTCTATCCCGATTGCAGCGCCGACGACGCGTGCAATCAGAAGAAGATCGACGAAGATGCCAAGAGCAAGGTGGAGGCGCGGATTTATACGTCGCTGCTGTATCGCCACTGGACCGAATGGCAGTCGAAGCGCCGCCAGCACATCCTGGTGATGAATTCGGACGGGACCGACGTGAAGGACCTGACGCCGGGCATTCACGATGCGCCTCCGTTTTCGCTGGGCGGCCCCGACGATTATGCGATCTCGCCCGATTCGACCGAGGTCGCGTTCACGATGAACGTCGACCCAAATCCGGCGGCGAGCACGAACTCCGACGTCTACACAGAGCCGATCGCCGGCGGCGACCCGAAGAAAATCACGCTGAGCCCGGGCGCGGATGGTGCTCCGCTGTATTCGCCGGACGGAAAATATCTGGCGTTTCGTTCGCAGGCTCGCGCCGGATATGAAAGCGATCGTTGGAAACTGATGGTGCTGGAGCGTGCGACCGGCAAATCGACCGGCCTGACGGAGTCGCTCGACCGCTGGGTGGAAGGATTCACGTGGTCGCCCGATTCGACGCGGATTTTCTTCACCGTGGAAGATCGCGGGCGTACCGGGTTGCAGATGATCGCGGTCACCGGCGGCGGGATTCGCAACATTATTTCCGGCGAATCGAGCATCGACGACGTGCAGTTCTCAAACGACGGCGGCTTCATGATCTACACGGAGCAGAGCGGGTCTCGCCCGACGGAAATTTTCAAAGCGTCGTCGAGTGGCGGCGCGGGTGTTCCGCTCACGCGGCTGAACGATTCGATTCTTTCGAACGCGTCGACCCGTCCGCTGGAAGATTTCTGGGTGGACAGTTCCGACAAGACGCGTGTCAACGCGTTTGTCGTCAAGCCGCCTGATTTTTCGCCGTCGCGAAAGTATCCGGTGCTGTTCCTGATCCACGGCGGACCCGAAGGAGCGTGGGGCGAAACGTGGAGCTATCGCTGGAACGCGCAGGTGTTCGCGAACGCGGGGTTCGTGGTGGTGATGCCGAATCCGCGCGGGTCGACCGGCTACGGGCAGAAATTCATCGACGATATCAATGGCGATTGGGGCGGCAAGGCGTACGACGACATCATGGCGTGCGTCGATCACGCGGCCGCGCTGCCCTATGCCGATCCGGATCGCATGGCGGCGGCCGGCGGATCGTACGGCGGATACATGGTCGACTGGCTGCTGGGCCACACCAACCGCTTCAAAGCGTTGGTTTCGCACTCGGGCGTTTACGATCTGCGCAGCATGGCGGGGGCGACCGAAGAACTCTGGTTCGTCAACTGGGAGTTCAAGGGGATGCCCTGGGACAATCCCGAAATGTACGCGAAGTGGTCGCCCAGTTTCTTCGCCCAGAATTTCAAAACGCCGACGCTGGTGATGCACGGCGAGCAGGATTTCCGGGTGCCTGTCGATCAAGGTATGCAGCTCTTCACGGCGCTGCAGATGCAGAAAATTCCTTCCAAGATAGTCCTTTTCCCCGACGAAGGACACTGGATTCTCAAGCCGCAGAATAGCGTCTTGTGGTACAACCAGTTCCTCGAATGGATCGGGGAGTGGCTAAAGTAGCCCGCTCAGTTGTGCTGTTGCTGGTGTTTCTTGCCGCCTGCAAGAAATCGCCGGAGGAAGACCTGCGCGAGCGGCTCGCTTCGCGCACGACGGGCACGATCAATCTGCCGCCGGGCGTTGTCGAGGTATCCCGAGAATTGCGCGTGCCGCCGGGCGCGCACGATCTGGATATCGTCGGCTCCGGGACGATTCTCAAAGCGACGGACGATTTCAAAGGACGCGCGATGCTGGTGGTGGACGGCACGCGTAACGTGCGGCTGCGCGATTTTACGCTCGACGGGAATCGCGTCGTGCTCGAAAAGCAGCTCGGCGCGGCGCCTTCGGAAACCTCGCTGCGCGATCATTTTCCGAATAACGGCGTGCTGCTCGATGGCGTGCAGGGCGCTGAAGTCTCGAATTTGACGCTCGCGAATTTCGCCAATCTCGCGATTGTGGTCGGCCGGTCGTCGAAGGTGCGGATGCATCACGTGCGCGTCGAAGATAGCGGTTCGCTCGATTCGCAGGGGCACAGCAATGGAAGCGGCGGTGTGGCGTTCGAGGACGGCTCGACGGATTTCGAAGTACGCTCCTCCACCTTTCACCGCCTGCGCGGCAATGCGTTGTGGACGCGATCCGCAACTGGCGCTCCGCGGCAGCAGAACGGCCTGTTCGCCGCGAACCGCTTCGATGCGATCGGCCGCGATGCGATTCTGATCTGGCACGCCAGCCGCATGCGCGTCGAGGAAAACACGGGCGCGCGCATCGGCTATCCGAATGAGGCCGTGGATCCGCTGGCGCAGCCCGCCGCGATCGGCACGTTCGGTAATGTCGATCATTCGACCTACGCGAAGAACCAGTTCGAGGAAGTCAACGGCAAATGCATCGACCTGGACGGATTCCACGACGGCATCGTGATGCGCAACCAGTGCGCCGACCGGCGCCTGCCGGACGAATATCCCTTCGGCCATTTCGGAATCGTGATGAACAATTCGGATCCCGCGGGCCAGCCCGCCAATATCGAAATCACGGGCAACGTGATCGACGGAATGAAGTACGGCGGACTTTTTCTGATCGGCAGCGGCCATCGTGTGATGGGGAATCGCTTTGAGCATTTGAATAAAGCGAAGTGCGGCGGGGGCAAGGAGAATCGCGGCTGCCTGCATGCGAAAGATGAGCCGAAGATGTTCGAGTCAGGCATCTATCTTGGCCGCGGCGGCGCGCACCGGGCCGTGGCGCGCGCGAACCTGATCCGCGACAACACGATTTCCGGATACAAGATGGAGACGCACTGCATCGTGGCGGCGCCGGGAGTCTCGCTTCAGGCAAATACCCTAGGCGCGAACACCTGCTCCGACTTCGAGATGGCTCACTGACGTATCCTGAAAACGAATGTCGATCGAGTTCCATAGCGTCCACGCGGCGCCGCTTGCCGGGTTTACCGCCGTTGCTCCGTCCGGCGCGATTATCGGATTAATCGGTGAAAAAGGATCGGGCCTCACCGAGTTGTTGAAGCTTGCGGGAGGCGTCGCGCAGCCGGATCGGGGCGATGTCGTGGCGCCGCCGGAACGCCGCTATGTCGCGACCGGAGATACGTTGAACCTGGCGCCGGCGGCGGTCATCGCGCTGGATCAGGCGCTCGCGCTGCAGGACGCCATCGTGCGGGCGCGGACGCTGACGGCGCTCGACCGGCTGCGGCGCTCCGGATGCACGGTGCTGCTGGCGTCGCATGAGGACCGGCTGCTGGAGTCGTTGTGTGATGAGGTATGGTGGCTCGACGCGGGGCAGATCGCGGCCAAGGGCGACCCCAAGGAAACGCTGAACAAGTATCGTCGTTTCGTCGCGGAGCGCGTCCGGAGCTGGGGCGAAACGATCGCGCCGCGCATGGCGCCCACCGCGCGCCGCGGGGATGGACGGGCGGAGGTGATCGCCATCGAGACCCTGGGCGGCGACGGCACTCCGTCGATTGTGTTCAAGAGCGGCGAAATGGTGACGGTCCGGGCATCGGTTCGTTTTCACGACGCGGTGGAGAATCCTGTGCTGGGGATGCTGATCCGCACGCAGATCGGTTTCGAAGTGTATGGGACGAATACGGACCTGGAGCAGGTGAAGCTCGGCCCATGCCGCGCGGGGGAAACGATCACGGTCGTTTTTCAATTCCTGTGCGATCTGTGTCCGCACGCGTACACGATCACGCTGGCCTCGCACGATCCGGACGGGACGGCGCACGACTGGCTGGATGACGCCGTCGCATTCACGGTGAACGATGAGCGTCCCACGGCGGGAGTCGCGAACTTGCGCGCAAAGGTGACGCTGGAGCGCGAAGCGAAGGACTAGCGTCGATTTCAAGTGACCTGCTGAAGCTAAACGGGCCGTGGCCGTCAGGCTTGCGGAGTGTGCGGAGCCTGATCCGGGCCCTTCGGTTTTTCCTTGGGCGGATGCACGACGGCCTTTACCGGACTCAGCAGGACGTGCGCATTGCGGCCTTCCATGCGAGGCAGGCCTTCGGCGACGCCGTATTGCGCCAGATCCTGCGCGAATCGCATCAGCAGCTTGCGGCCCAGATCGGTATGCGCGATTTCGCGGCCGCGAAACTGAACCACGGCCTTCACGCGATTGCCTTCCTGCAGAAACCGGATGGCGTGGTTCTTTTTGAAATCGTAGTCATGATCGTCGGTATTGGGGCGGAATTTCAGCTCCTTCACCTGGATCACGTGCTGTTTCTTTTTCGCTTCGTGCTGTTTCTTTTTGTTTTCGTACTGCCACTGGCCGTAATCCATCGCTTTGGCGACGGGCGGCTCGGCGGTGGGCGCGATCAGAATCAGGTCGAGCCCCATCTCCTGCGCCTTGCGTACGGCAGCCTGAGTCGGCATGATCTCGACGGAGCCGTCCGGAAACACAGCGCGGACTTCACGCGCGCGGATCGCTTCATTTACGTTTTCCCGGATTCTCGGCCGGCGGGGTGGAAAGCCTCGGGGGGTCATTCAGATTGAAGCCGGAAAGACGCCGGCGAGGAAATAATGCGCGTGGAGCGCGAGACTGTCATGACCAAATAGTAGCAGAACAAATCCCGTGCGTATAGGGGGAGCAAGGGGGCTTTAATCCTCTCGAA
>JAIQFJ010000284.1 GCA_020073325.1 Terriglobia bacterium
CCCGTGCTCTACAACAACAACTACCAGATCGTGCAGACGCCCGAATCCGTCATGATCCTGATCGAAATGGTGCACGACGTCCGCGTCGTCCGCATGAACGGCACCCACGCGCCGTCAAGTATCCGCCGCCTGTTCGGCGATTCCATCGGACACTGGGAAGGCGACACGCTGGTCGTCGACACCACCAATTTCACCGATAAAACCCGCTTCCGCGGATCCACCGAAAATCTGCACGTGGTCGAACGCTTCAAACGCATCGACGCCGGAACGATTCTCTATCGCGCCACCCTCGACGATCCCGCCACGTACACCAAACCCTGGACGCTCGAATATCCGTTCGTCGCCACCGCGGGTCCGGTGTACGAATACGCCTGCCACGAAGGCAACTACGCGATGCCCGATATTCTGGGCGGCGCGCGCAAGATGGAATCGGAACAGAAGAAGTAGCCGCCGAGTGCCGCGCCGCCCCTACCGCATCCTATGCGCTCTGAACGCGGCGATTCTCGCAGGCCTGGTCACCTATGCGGTCACGTGGTCGTTCATCTGGGACGAAAGCTTCCACGTGCTGGCCGCGCAGTTGATCCGGCTCGGCAAAAAGCCGTACTTGGATTTTTGCTTCCCGCAGACGCCGCTCAATGCTTACCTGAACGCCGGCCTCATCGCAGTGTTCGGCAACCACTGGCAGCCTATCCACGTGCTCGCGGCGTTCTGCACCGCGTGCGCGATTTTCCTGATCGCCGATTATCTCTATCGCGATTTCCCCATCGCCGGATGGAAGCTCGCCACCGCAATCTTCGCGAGCCTCGCCATCGTTTCCATCTACACCCTGATTCGATTCGCCTCCACCGGCCAGGCCAACGGAATCTGTCTCGCGTTCACGGTCGCTTCGTTCCGTCTCGCGACCGCCGCCGTGCGTCGCGCGAGGCCCCGGTTCGTCTTCGCCTCCGGACTCTGTGCCGGGATCGCCGCGGCATCGTCCCTGCTGGTCGCCGCCGCGATTCCCGTGATCCTGCTCTGGACCGTTTTCAAACTTCGCCCGCGCTGGAAAATCGCGGCGCTCTTCGCCTCCGGGACCCTCATCCCCTTCGCCCCGGCCATCTGGCTCTTCTCCCTCGCCCCACGCCAGACCTTGTTCAATCTCGTCCTCTATCAGGCGCTTTACCGGCGCGTCCATTGGAACGGAACCACGCCGCACGACTTCGAAGTTTTCCTCGGCCTGGGCCAGTCGCCCGATGCGTTGATCCTCCTGCTGCTCGCCGCCGGAGGACTGCTCTTCCTCGCGCGAACCACCGCCTGGCCGGCAACGCTGCGTTCTGAATACCGCCTCGCGACGTGGATCGCTCTCGCGCTCGCCGCGGAAGCCATCGCCGCGCATCCCACCTTCGAGCGCTATTTCATCCTGACCGTCCCGTTCCTCGCGATTCCCGCCGCCGCCGGATTCTTCGCCGCCGGCTCGCGCCTCACCCGTCGCCCCTGGCAGCCGCTGATCGTCGTAGCCTGCATCTTCACGCTCTCGCTCGCCGATCAGATCTACGAAGACCGCGACCTGATCCGCTGGAATGACATGCAACAAGTCGCCGCGAAAGTCGCCGAGGTTTCCCCACCTGGATCGAAGATCTACGCCGACGAAATGATCTATTTCCTCACCGGACTCCCCGTCCCCGACGGCATCCAGTTCTCCTACGGCCATCGCCTCAATCTGCCCGATGCGGACGAGGCGCTCTATCATGTCCTCTCACAGCAGCATCTCGACGCCCTCATCCGCGCCAAAATATTCGCGATTGTCGAAACCTGCACCGACGGCGAAGCCGATCGTCTCAATCTCGATGCGCTCTACGCACACCACACCGAAATCGCCGGCTGCGGCATCTACTGGACCCCCGCTCATAGCTCCAGCAAGTAACCCCGCTTGCCGACGTTCATCGCCCGCGTCGCTCCGATCTGCTCGACGATACCCTCGGCTTCATGAATATGTCCGCAGAAGAAATCACGTGGACGATTCTTTTCAATAAACTCGCGCACCGCGCGGCTCCCCGCATGCAATCCTTCATGCACCCGGTCGAGCTTCGAGTCGAGCGGCGGCGCATGACAAATCAGCACCAGCGGATTCATCCCCGCAAACGGCCCCAGCCGCTCCGCGATTTCTTCTTCCGAATACTCGCCCGGTGTGTTGAACGGCGTCGGACTCGAATACCCCAGCCCCGCGACATGCACCCCGCCGATCTCCATCGATCGCCCGTGAAAATCGTGAAATCCGTGACGCGAACAGAACTCGGCGATATCGTCCACCGATTCATGATTCCCCGGCATCACGTACATCTGCGACGCGCGCGGCTTCAGGATCGCGCCCATCGCGTCCAGCCCGCGCCGGAAACTCACCAGGTCGCCGGCGCAGAAATAATAGTCGGCTTCGAGCGCCATCAAGTTCTCTAAAGCCCGTGCGTCGTTGTGGATATCGGAAAAGATGAGGATCCGTGGCATCTCAGCTAACATAGTAGTGGAAGCCCCGAATGCCGCAAAATCCTGCCCCCAGTGTCAATAGCTGGCTCGAAGACGAGCTGTACCAGCAATACCTGCACGACCGCAAATCGGTCGATACCGATTGGACCCAAGCTTTTGAATCGAATGGACATACAACGCCGCCCGCAACCACGGCCCTGGCCCCGGTAAAAACCGTCGAGCCGCCGCCGCTCGCCCCCGGCGACCAGCTTGTCCCCCTGCGTGGACCCGCGCTCAAAATCGCCGAAAACATGACGGCGAGCCTCACCATTCCTGTCGCCACCAGCCAGCGCGTGATGCCGACGAAAGTGCTCGAAGAGAATCGCCGGGCGATCAATCAGCATCGAAAACTTTCCTACACGCACCTGATCGCCTGGGCGATCATCAAGGCGCTGAAGAAAGTTCCCGCGATCAATCAGGCCTATTCCGAAACCGGAGCCGACTCCTACCGCATCACGCGTGACCACGTGAATCTCGGCGTCGCCGTTGACGTCGCGGGCAAGGACGGCGCACGGTCGCTCAAAGTTCCGAATCTCAAAAACGCGCAGGCAATGAACTTCGCCGAGTTCATCAAGGCCTACGACGACCTGATCGCCCGCACGCGCGAAAACAAGCTGCAGGTTTCCGATTTCGAAGGCACCACGATCTCTCTGACCAATCCCGGCACCGTCGGGACCATGGGATCGAACCCGCGCCTGATGATGGGCCAGGGCGCGATCATCGCCACCGGCGCCATCGATTATCCGCCCGAATATCGCGGCGTCCCTGAAGATACGCGCGTTTCGCTCGGCATCAGCAAGGTGATGACGGTGACCTGCACCTACGATCACCGCGTCATTCAGGGCGCCGAATCCGGCGCCTTCCTGGGACGCCTTCAGTCGCTGCTCGAAGGCGAAGACGGTTTCTACGAAGAAGTTTTTCGCGACCTCGGCATCCCGCAGCGCCCCGTGCGTTGGGAGGCGGATCAGGCCGCCGCGCCGATCATCAATGCCGATCCCATGAAGCAGGCCGCCGTCGCGCGCTTCATTCAAGCCTGGCGCGAGCGCGGACATTTGGAATCGGACCTCGATCCGCTCGGTTCCCGCCGTCCCGCGCATCCCGACCTCGATCCGTCCGCGCACGGCTTGACCATCTGGGACCTGGATCGCACCTTCCACGCCGGCTCGTTCGGCGTCATGCCGCTGCGCGCGCTCGCCGATCGCCTGCGCTCGATCTACGCCGGGAAAATGGGCGTGCAGTACATGCACATCGAAGTTCCCGAAGAGCGCCGCTGGCTGGAATCGCGCGTCGAAAATCCCTGGGAGCCTGACTCCAGCACACGCAAGCGCATCCTGAAAAACATCGTCGAGGCCGAAGGTTTTGAATTATTCCTCGACAACCGCTTCAAAGGGCACAAGCGTTTCTCGCTCGAGGGCGGCGAGTCGATGATCGCCATGATCGAGGAACTGCTCGAGCGCGGCGCTGCGTCGAACGTCGCCGAATGCGTCATCGGCATGTCGCACCGCGGACGCCTCTCGACTCTGGTCAACATCGTCGGCAAGAGCATGCTGCAGCTTTTTTCGGAATTCGACGGCGACGCCATCGATCCCGCATCGTTCGAAGGCCAGGGCGACGTGAAATATCACCTGGGCGCCACCGGCGTTCGAAAAACCACCAGCGGCAAGGACATCACGGTCACCGTCGCGTTCAACCCCAGCCATCTCGAAGCCGTCAATCCGGTGGCCGAAGGACTCGCGCGGCCTAAGCAGGATCGCCTGGGCGACGTGAATCGTGAGCGCGTCGTCCCGCTGCTGATCCACGGCGACGCCGCCATGGCGGGCCAGGGCATCGTTGCCGAAACGCTGAATCTTTCTCAGGTCCGCGGCTACACCACGGGCGGTACGCTTCACATCGTGGTCAACAACCAGATCGGATTCACCACGAATCCGGAAGAAGCGCGCTCGACGACGTATTGCACCGATGTTGCGCTCGGCTTCGGCGCGCCGGTGTTTCACGTGAACGCCGACGATCCCGAAGCGTGCGTCCGCGTGACGCAGATCGCCTACGAATACCGCCAGAAATTCCACAAGGACGTCGTGATCGACCTGGTCTGCTATCGCAAGTACGGTCACAATGAAGCCGACGATCCCAGCTACACGCAGCCGATTCTGTATCGCAAAATTCGCGCGCAGAAGGCAGTGACGGAGCAGTACGCCGAACGCCTCGCCGATGAAGGGCTGGTTCCCGCCGGCGAAATCGCGCGCCTGCGCGACGCGCAGAAACATCGCCTGAACAGCGTCTACGATCAGGCGCAGCAGGAAAAACAGCAATACGAAACGCAGGAACTCAGCACCATTCCCGCCGCCTCGATCCCCGCCGATCTTCCGCCGGAATCGCCGTCGCGCGACACGCTCGATCACATCGTCGCCGGTATCACGACGTTTCCCGCCGATTTCCACGTTCATCCGAAGCTGGTCAACTTCATCAACAAACGTCGCGAGGCGCTGAACGGACCGATCGATTGGGCGCTCGCCGAAGTGCTCGCATTCGGCAGTCTGGTGCTGCAGGGCACGCCGGTTCGCCTGAGCGGAGAAGACAGCGGCCGCGGCACGTTCAGCCAGCGTCACGTCGAATATCACGACGCCGAAAACGACCACGTCTACGTCCCGCTGCAGCATCTTTCGCCAAATCAGGCGCGATTCGAGGTCTACAACAGCCCGCTCAGCGAATTCGCCGTCATGGGATTCGAGTTCGGTTACAGCGTGGCCGACCCGCTGACGCTGGTCCTGTGGGAAGGGCAGTTCGGCGATTTCGCCAACGGCGCGCAGGTCATCATCGATCAGTTCCTGGCCGCCGCCGAATCGAAGTGGGGACAGCCCAGCGGACTCGTGCTGCTTCTCCCGCACGGACAGGAAGGCCAGGGACCGGAGCATTCCAGCGCCCGCCTCGAACGCTTTCTGCAACTCTGCGCGGAAAACAACATGCGCGTCGCGAATCCGACGACGCCGGCGCAATATTTCCATCTGCTGCGCCGCCAGATGTTCGGCGGCCCCGATCGCCGCGGCTTGCGCAAGCCACTGATCGTCGCGACTCCCAAGAGCCTGCTGCGCCATCCCAAAGTTGTTTCGACGGTCGGCGAACTCACCAGCGGCACGTTCCAGCCGCTGCTGCACGACGCGATCGGCAATCACAAAGAAGTCAAGAAAATCCTCGTGTGCAGCGGCAAGCTCTACTACGACCTGGCCCACGCACGCGAAGAGCGTAAAGCCACCGACACCGCGATCGTCCGCATCGAGCAGCTTTATCCTTTCCCCGAAGCCGAGTTCGCCGAAGTCCTGGCGCATTATCCCGCGGCCGGCGAAGTGGTGTGGGTGCAGGAAGAGCCGCGCAACATGGGGGCATGGGCGTTCGTGCGCGGATGGATCCAGCCGATGGTGCAGGCGCAGCATCGCGTGATCGGTTATGCCGGGCGGCCCGAAAGCGCCAGCACGGCTCCGGGATCGCTGAAGCGGCACAACCAGGAACAGGCGCAACTGATCGATCAGGCGTTCCGTCCGCCGACCATCGAACGGACGTCATGGAAACGATTGGTGCGCCGCCGCATGGCGAAATCGTAATTTCGTCCGAACGTCGATACGTCGATACAGAGCCGCGAGTGCTAACGAGCGGGACGTCAGCCGCGGCAATATACTTCCATGAGTTCGCCCTGGCCTTCAACGACGTAGCGAATCGCGCGCTCCATCTGCTCGCGCGTCCAGAGGTATCGAGTGCTACCATGACGCGCCCAGCGTTTCCGGTTGTCTCCGTCGATTTGTTTTAGCGCGCGGTTCGATCGACAGTGCGCTGCAAGCAAGGTCCAGCCTCTGTTCTCGCATGCTTGGTGAAGACCCGCGAGGACGCTTGTCCGTCGCGGTTTGTCGAGAATGTAATTCTGGTGCGTCATCAAGCGCTGCGAATACGCGAGGCGCTTCTGATCGGCTGGCAGTGCGGGTGAGCCCGGCATATTGTGGTCTCTGTCGATTCTTGCCTCTTCACCCGGGAGATGGGATCCGTAACAAGTGAACGTGATGAGATACGCAGCGCGTCCCGCTCGTTGGCACTCGCGGCTCTGTATCGAGGATTCAGCGCACAAGGAGTAAGTGTGCGACGCGAACGATTTTTCTCAGCGGTAGTTCGTCGCGTCGAGCTTCGATAAATCCAGATTGTCGGGCAGCACGCCGATCGTGATGATCGCGAAGGTGAACACCTTTGTATCGGCATGCAGGTGGCCGCCAAAGGCTTTCTCCGGGGTCGCCATGGTCATGTGCGCGTGGATCTTTCCGCCGGTGATGTAGCCGTTCATGCTGATTACATCCGCCGGCTGCGACGGATCTTTTTCCGTCGTGATCTTCGCCGGCAGGTCGCGGTTCGACACCTGGTGCACCTGATAGCCGCGCACCGAGCCGGCGCAGGACAGGATCACTGCATTCACGATGTGGTTTTCCTTGACCATCTTTTCCATGCCGGCCAGCAGGTCCGTATCGTACTTGAACCGCCAGATCTGGACTTTTTCGAACTGCGTGGTGGTCGAATAAACGTCCGGGACCTTGTCGCTATTGGGTCCGGCCGTGCCGCTGCCGCCCGTTTCGACGCGGGTTTGCTGGGCCGCCGCGAACCCCGCAAGTATCGTGAAAGCAATGAGTTTCTTCATGGAAAGAGCATACATCCCCTGAAGAAGGGATGCGAAATACCCCTTCCGCAGGGACGATTTTAGCGGCCCGGCTCTATTCGGAATTTGCGCTCAGGGAGCCAAACTTGTAATCGAGGTACGAACTCCAATGAACAGATTTCTCGATGGCCGTCGCAGGGTGGCGACGCTTGCGGCGACAACGGCTTTGGCTGTAACTGGATTCTACGGATTGCATGCGGCAACCGCCGAACATAATCCGCCGGCAACCATCAAGACCGCTCCACGCTCGGAAGCGCAGGAGCATCGCGGATATTCCGCCGTGGTGAAAAAAGTAACTCCCGCGGTCGTGAACATCTCCTCCTCGCGCGTGATCAAGCAGACCAGCATGCGCGGCGGCGGAGACGATCAGATGCAAGGCTTGCAGATGGATCCGTTCTTCCGTCAGTTCTTCGGCAACGATCTTGGAAACCGCTTTAACGTTCCACGCGAGCGGCGCGAGAAGGCTCTCGGCTCGGGTGTGATCGTGGCTCCGGAAGGCTACATTCTGACCAACAACCACGTGGTCGATCATGCCAGCGAAGTGACGGTGACACTCGCCGACAAGCGTGATTTCAAGGCGCGCGTGATCGGGACCGATCCGCGCACGGACATCGCGGTGCTGAAGATCGACGGCGGACCGTTCCCGGCCCTGACGCTGGGCGATTCGAGCAAAGTTGAAGTGGGCGATGTGGCTCTCGCGATCGGCGACCCGTTCGGCGTCGGACAGACCGTGACGGCGGGCATCGTCAGCGCGACGGGCCGCAGTCTCAATGGGCAAATCGAAGAAGTCGAGGACTTCATCCAGACCGACGCTCCGATCAACCCGGGCAACTCGGGCGGCGCGCTGGTGGACGACGAAGGGCACCTCATCGGAATCAACACGGCGATTCTGGCCGGCAATAGCGGCGGCAACCAGGGAATCGGATTCGCGGTGCCCATCAACATGGCTCGGCAC
This sequence comes from Terriglobia bacterium, assembly GCA_020073325.1. Taxonomy (GTDB): domain Bacteria; phylum Acidobacteriota; class Terriglobia; order Bryobacterales; family Bryobacteraceae; genus Palsa-187. The sequence goes on from JAIQFJ010000284.1 coordinate 8,142, forward strand.
GACCTGGATTCGATTCTGAAGAACGGCAAAGTCGAGCGCGGCTATCTCGGAATTCTTCCGCAGGATGTGACGCCGTCGATGGCCAAGGCTCTCGGCGTGCAGGCCGGCGCGGGCGCGCTGGTCGGCGATGTGACGGCGAACAGCCCGGCTTCGAGGGCGGGATTGCAGAAGGGCGACATCATCACGGCGATCGATGGGCAGGCGGTTTCCGACGCGAACCAGTTGCGGCTGAAGATCGGCATGATGGAGCCGAACGCGAAGGTGAATCTGAAGGTCCTGCGCGACGGCAGAACGCAGGAAATGGCAGTGCAGTTGGGATCGTTCCCGTCGAACGAAGAGCGCGCAAGCAATAACGACAACAACGAACAGAACAGCGCTCTCGAAGGCGTGCAAGTGGAGACGTTGACGGCCGACGTCGCGCAGGAATTAAAGCTCGGGCCGGCGACCAAGGGTGTTGTGGTGGACGCGGTGGATTCAGGCAGCCGCGCCGCGGAAGCCGGTTTGCAACGCGGCGACGTGATCCAGCAGGTCAATCGCAAAGCGGTAACGAGCGCCAATGAGTTCAAGCAGGCGATGAGTGCGACTCCGAAGGACAAACCGGTCCTCCTGCTTGTGAATCGTC